>DATDGA010000174.1:0-4907 GCA_036522335.1 Burkholderiales bacterium | reverse complement strand
GCGCTTCTCGGCGATCCGGATCTTGCCGCGCGCCGCGACCGCGGTAGACATGTCGAGCACGAAGGGCGCGAGCTTGCCGCCCGGGGCGCCCGCGGCGAGAGGACTGGTGCCGAGCAGGCCTTCGCGGCCGCCCCAGGGCGGCATGGCGCGCGAGGCGTTGGTGAAGACCAGCGAAACGAAACCTGCGTCCAGCGCCTGCAGCACGTAGGAGGCCGCCATGCCGAAGTGAGTGCTCCTCCTCGCCGCGACGATTCCGACGCCGGACTTGCGCGCGAGCGAGATCGCCTCGGCCATGGCGCGCGTGCCGATCACGAATCCGAAGCCGTTCTGCCCGTCGAGCGAAGCCGCGGCGGAGGCGATGCGTTTCGGAAAAAGCTTCGGTCTGGGGTTGACGAGGCCGCGGCGCACGCGGTCGAGATAAACCGGCAGGCGCGTGAGGCCGTGGGTGTCCACGCCGCGCAGGTCGGCACTTACCAGGCAGGCGGCGACGGTGGCCGCGTCCTTCTTCGGCACGCCGTGCGCGGCGAGCAGGGCACGGGCGAAGGCGTCGGCTTCGTCGTGCTCGACGAATACGCGCTCGCTCATCGCAGCGCGATCTCGTTCACCTGCTTCGCGCGCACGGTGGACTCGGCCAGCAAAAAAGCGAGATCGGTGCCGGTGGAAACGTAGCGCGCCCCCATCTTCACGAACTCGGCGGCGAGCTTGGGGCGCGTGGAGAGGCCGCCGACACCGACGTGCTTGCCGTGCTTGCGGCACGCGGCGATGGTGCGAGCGTAGGCTTCGCGCACGCGCGCGTGTTCGTACTGGCCGGGAATGCCCATGTCGGCGGTGAGATCGTTGGTGCCGATGAGCACCATGTCGACGCCTTCGACCGCTACGATCTCCTCGGCTTTTTCGACTGCGGCGGCGGTCTCGAACTGCACGACCACCATGGTTGCTTCGTTCATCGCGGCGTTCGCCTCGGCGGCCGGAAACGATCGGTAGTGCAGCTGCGGCAAGCCGCCTGCGGCCGAGCGCTCGCCGAGCGGCTGGAACTTCGCCGAGACTACGACCTCGCGCGCCTCGGCCGCCGATCCGATGTGCGGCGCGATCACGCCGAGCGCGCCGCCGTCGAGCGCGCGCGACACGTGCTCGGGCCCCGTGCCCGGCACGCGCACCAGCGGCGCGATCCCTGCCTCGAGCGCCGCGATGCAGATCGCGCTCGCCGCTTCGGGAGAAAAACTGCCGTGCTCGAGGTCCACGTAGAGCGAATCGAAGCCCGCGGTCTTCGCGATGCGCGCGATCTCGGGCGAGCGAACCAGGCGCACGATCATCGAGGCCACCACTTCGTCCCGCGCGAGCTTTTCTTTCACGTTGTTGCGCGCGATCTCCCGCGGTGATGCGGACATGGTGTTTCTCCCCGGCAAGGTTCGCAATTACGGCCCGCTATTGTATGCTCCAATTCCCGCTCACACTCCAAGGAGCCCAAGCATGAACAACCTCGCCGCGCTCGCAGGCCGCATCCTGATCGCGCTGATTTTTCTTCTGTCGGGCATCGACAAGATCGTGCACTACGCCCCGACTCTGGGGTACATGACCAAGGCCGGTCTGCCCTTCCCTCAAGTGCTGCTCGTCGCCTCGGTGATCGTCGAGATCGTGGCCGCGCTCGCGATAATCACAGGGTGGAAGACGCGCTGGGCGGCCGGGGCGCTGATCCTTTGGATGATTCCGGTCACCTGGGTGTTTCACAATCCTTCGGGCGGCCAGGAGCAGATGGTTCACTTCATGAAGAACCTGACCATCACCGGCGGGCTCCTCGTGCTGTGGGCGCTCGGCCCGGGCGGTCTTAGCCTGAAGCGTTCCGGTTAGGCGGTCCCGTGTCTGCACGGTCCCGTTTTTCAGGCGGCACCGCAGCCTACTGGGGCTCCATCTTCAGTTCCCCCACGACACGGCTCCAGGACTCACGCTCGCGTTTCAGAAAGGCGTCGATTTCCTCGGGCGGCCCGCCTCCTTCGGTGTAGATTCCGAGCGCGCGCAGCCGCGGCTCGATGTCGCCGTCGAGAAGGATGCGGTTGAATTCGAGGTTCATGCGCCGGATCGCTTCGCCCGGGGTTCCGGTCGGCGCGACGACCGCGAACCAGCCGTTGAACTCGAATCCCGGCAAGGTCTCCGAAAATGTCGCCACGTCCGGCAGCTCGGGAAGGCGCCGGGGCGAAGTCACGGCCAGGGCGCGAAGCTGACCGCGCTGGACGACGGCGGCGATCGCCGGAATCCCCTGGATGGTGAGCTGGGTGCGGCCGGCGATCGTATCCTGCACGCCTTGTGCGCCTTTGTACGGAACGTGCAGAAGGCTGATCCCGGCGCGAATCTTGAGCATCTCACCCAGCATTCCGGGAAGCGTTCTCTCTCCGGGACTCGCAAAGGCGAGCTTGCCCGGGTTGGCCTTCGCGAGCGTGACCAGGTCAGCGAGCGAATTCACGTTCAGCTCCGGACTGGCGACCAGCGCGAGCGGACTCGAGCCCACCATCGCAACGCTGGCGAAATCGTCTTCCGGACTGTAGGGAAGGATCTTCGCCATGTACTGGTTGATGACCAGCACTGACGCCGGAGCGAACAGATAGGTGTAGCCGTCCGCCGCCGCGCGCGCGACCGCCTGGGCTCCTAGGGTTCCGTCGCCCGCCCGGTTCTCGATGAGGACCTGCTGCCCGAGCGCTCGCGACAACTGCCCGGAAATCACGCGCGCGACGATGTCCGGCGTGCCTCCTGCAGCCTGGGGAACGATCATCCGGACCGGGCGCGAAGGCCAGTTTTGTGCGCTCGCGATATCCGTCGTCAGAAACAGGACGGCGAGCAGCAGCAGCAGGAATGGGTGGCGCATGGTTTTGTCGCGTGAAAACCCCGAACATTGCCATGCTAGCATTCCGCCGTGCGATCGGAAAATTCCCGCGACGTTCTCATCATTGGAGGCGGCGTCACCGGCCTCACGCTCGCGCTCAGCCTGCACCAAGCCGGCATCCCTTGCCGCGTGTTCGAGGCCGCGCACGAATTGAAGTGGCTTGGCGTCGGTATCAACCTGCTGCCGCACGCGGTTCGCGAGCTGACCGAGCTGGATCTCGCCGGACGCCTCGAGCGGCATGCTGTCCTGACGAGAGAGATGTGCTTCTACAACCGCTTCGGGCAGTTCATCTACAAGGACCCCCGCGGCCGCCACGCGGGCTACGAGTGGCCGCAATATTCGATTCACCGGGGCGACCTGCACCGCGTGCAGGTCGAGGCGCTGCGCGAGCGCCTGGGCGAAGCTGCGATCGCGCTCGGCCATCGCTGCGAAGGAGTCGAACAGGACGCCGAAGGCGTGACGGTCCGCTTCGCGGGCCGGACCTCCGCGCGCGGCGCCGTCGCGATCGCCTGCGACGGCATCCATTCCTCCGTGCGCCGGCAGCTCTACCCCGAGGAGGGGCCGCCCGCATACACCGGCATCAACATGTGGCGCGGCGTGACGCGCTGGAAGCCTTACCTCAGCGGCGAGAGTTTCGTCCAGTGCGGCTGGCTCGACGTCGGCAAGATCGTCGTCTATCCGATCGGCAAGGAGCTCGATGCCCAGGGCCGCCAACTCGTCAACTGGACCGCGGAGATCCGCTCGCCGCGCAACGTGCAGGCCGACTGGAACCTGAACGGCAGGCTGGAGGATTTCCTTCCGACCTTCGAGAGTTTCCGCTTCGAGTGGCTGGATGTCGCGGAAATGCTCCGGAACGCCGAGGTCGTGCTCGAATACCCGATGGTGGACCGCGATCCGGTTTCGCGCTGGACGCACGGGCGCGTGACTCTGGTGGGCGATGCCGCCCACCCGATGGTTCCGCGCGGCGCGAACGGCGCTGCGCAAGGGATTCTCGACGCCCGCGCGCTGGCGGGATGTCTTGCGCGCGAGCGCGAACCCGCGGCGGCGCTCAAGGCTTACGAGGACGCGCGCCTCAGGGCTGCAAATGACGTCGTGCTCGCCAGCCGCTCGATTTCGCCCGATACGATTCTGCGCGTGGTCCACGAGCGCACCGGAGACCGGCCGTTCGGGCGCATCGAAGACGTGGTGAGCGGGGAGGAGATGGCCGTGCTGATGGAGAAGTACAAGCGCGTCGCTGGCTTCGAGCGCGAGGCCCTGAAGAACCGCGCGTCGCTCGTCTCATGACCCGTCACCCCCGCGGAAGCGGGGTCCAGTGGCTCCTCTTGACGCCCCTGGATTCCCGCCCCCGATCGCAGTCGAGGGCAGGCTTGCGCGGGAATGACAAGATGCCGAGGAGGAGTAGATGAACCGGATCGTCCCAGGGCTCGCGGTCTCATTGGTCGCCGCAGCTGCGCTCGCTCAATATCCGGCGAAGCCGATCCGTCTGATCGTCCCTTTCGCGGCGGGAGGAGGCAACGACAACGTTGCGCGTCTCGTCGGGAAGCGGCTCTCCGACGGTCTCGGACAGCAGGTGGTGATCGACAATCGTCCCGGCGCGGGCGGCGTGCTGGGCGCGGAGCTGGCGGCCAAAGCCGCGCCCGACGGCTACACGCTGTTCCTCGGCGGCGTCGGGAGCCACGCCGTCAATCCGAATCTGCACGAACGGCTGCCCTACGATCCGATCCGCGACTTTTCTCCCGTCGCGCTGCTCGCCCAGGCGCCGCTCGTCCTCGTCGTGCATCCTTCGGTCCCCGCCCGATCGTTCGCGGAATTCGTCGCCTATGCGCGCGCAAGACCGGGGCAGCTCAACTACGCCTCCAACGGCAACGGCAGCTCGTCCCAGCTCGCCGCGGTGATGTTCGATTCGATGGCGGGCGTGGACATGGTCCACGTGCCGTACAAGGGCACCGGCGACGCGGTCAAGGACCTGCTTTCCGGCCGCGTGCAGATCATGTTCGACGCTGCGACCTCGGCAATCCAGAACGTCGCCACC
>DATDGA010000173.1:0-1630 GCA_036522335.1 Burkholderiales bacterium | reverse complement strand
CTGCCACTTATGCTCGCGTGCCGTGGCCGCAACCAGCGCATCGACGAAATCGACGTTGTGATCTCGGTAGAGCGTCAGCGCTTGCCGCACTGCCGCCGATTCTGTGATCACACCGCGGTAGTCGAGCAAGCTGAGAAGCTTCGTGGCGGCGTCAGCGCGAGAGACTTTGTAGATGCGGGTCAGTACGTGTACGCACTCCGCGAGAACCGCGGCGGGGATGTAGGCCGACGACTCGCCTTCGCGTACCGGCTCGAAGAAAGCGCGAGCGCGCTCGAAATGCACCCGCTCCCCGCCGAGCAGCAGGGCGACGATGGCATTCGCGTCAACGACGCTTGTGCTTTTCTCGGACAACGGTCTCCCACGCCTTGTCACGGGCAACACGGAACGGAATGCGTTTTTTTACGTAGTGGGCGAGACTGGCCGCGACGTCATTTACCGGTTCGATGCGCACCGATCCATGTTCCGAAACGATGCGGACGTGATCGGTGCCGAGAATCTTGCGCACGTCGCGCGGCAGCGTGATCTGTCCCTTGCTGGAGATCTTGGCAGTCTTTACAACGGCGCTCATGCTTTACTTTATAGAATATGCTTTACCACGAAGCATAGCACGGAAATTACCCCTGAGGACTTGCATACCGGAATAGTACCCGAATGCGAAGGGCCGGCGCAATTACGCCATGTCGAGCGGCGCGCCCGGCGCCGTGCTCCGATGTCCGAAAACGGCCAGACAAGGCCGGCGGCTGCGCACATAATGCGCGCATGACGCTGGACTCCGCCATCTGCTACCGGGCGCTCAGGGCGCGCGACGCGCGGTTCGACGGGCGCTTCTTCGTCGCGGTCTCCTCGACGCGCATTTATTGCCGCCCGGTGTGCACGGTCAGGCCGCCCAAGCGCGAGAACTGCCGCTTCTTTCCCAGCGCGGCGGCCGCGGAGGCTGGCGGCTACCGGCCGTGCCTGCGCTGCCGGCCGGAGCTCGCGCCCGGCAACGCGAGCGTGGATGCGAGCTCGCGACTCGCCCAGGCCGCCGCGAGCATGATGGAAGACCGGACGCTGGACCAAGAGGGACTGGATGCCCTCGCCGGGCGCCTGGGCATCACTGACCGGCACCTGCGCCGTGCTTTCGGCGCCGAGTTCGGCGTCTCGCCGGTGGAATTCGCGCAGACGCAAAAGCTGCTGCTCGCCAAGCGCCTCCTCACCGACACGGCGCTGCCGGTCACCGAGGTGGCGTTCGCGAGCGGTTTCGGCAGCGTGCGGCGCTTCAACGCGCTCTTCAAGCAACGCTACCGCCTCAGGCCCGGGCAGCTGCGCGCCCCGCTGCGGAGCGGCACGCCAATGGCCGCCGCGGCCGACGTGCTCAAGTTCGAGCTGAGTTTCCGGCCGCCGTTCGATTGGTCGGCGGTGAGCGCATTCCTCGGCGCGCGCGCGATCGCCGGCGTCGAAGCGGTGGAGGCGGGCTGTTATCGCCGTACGGTGCGCATCCCGATCGACGGCAAGGAGCACACCGGCTGGATCGCGGTCGAGATGTCGCCCCGGAAACCCACGTTGCGCGTCGCGGTCTCCGCTTCGCTCGCCCGCGCGCTGCCGCCGCTGCTCTCGCGCGTCAAGGCGCTCATGGACCTCGCGTGCCATC
>DATDGA010000172.1:0-14377 GCA_036522335.1 Burkholderiales bacterium | reverse complement strand
TCCGGCGCGCAAGCCTGCAAGGCACTGCGCAGCGAGGGCTACAAGGTGATCCTGGTCAACTCGAACCCGGCGACCATCATGACGGATCCGGAGATGGCCGATGTCACCTACATCGAGCCGGTGAACTGGCAGATGATCGAGGCGATCATCGCCCGGGAAAGGCCCGATGCGCTGCTCCCGACCATGGGGGGCCAGACGGGGCTCAATTGCGCGCTGGACCTTGCCCGGCACGGCGTCCTGGAGAAGTACGGGGTCGAGATGATCGGCGCGAGCAGCGAGGCGATCGACAAGGCCGAGGACCGCGAAAAATTCAAGCAGTCCATGGCGAGGATTGGGCTTGCTTGCCCGCGCTCGACGCTCGCCCACTCCATGGAAGAAGCGCTGCAGGTTCAAGCCGCAATCGGTTTTCCGGCCGTAATCCGGCCTTCGTTCACGCTCGCGGGGTCGGGCGGCGGCATCGCCTACAACCGCGAGGAATTCGTCGCCATCTGCGAACGCGGACTGGAGACGTCGCCCACGCACGAGCTCCTGATCGAGGAGTCGGTGATCGGGTGGAAGGAATTCGAGATGGAGGTAGTGCGCGACCGCAAGGACAACTGCATCATTGTCTGCTCGATCGAGAACGTCGACCCGATGGGCGTTCATACGGGTGACTCCATCACGGTTGCGCCCGCGCAGACCCTGACGGACAAGGAGTACCAGATCATGCGCGACGCCTCGATCGCAGTGTTGCGCGAGATCGGCGTCGACACCGGCGGCTCGAACGTGCAATTCGCCGTCAATCCGAAAGACGGGCGGATGCTCGTGATCGAGATGAACCCGCGCGTCTCCCGCTCGTCGGCCCTTGCCTCCAAGGCGACCGGTTTCCCGATCGCCAAGGTAGCGGCGAAGCTCGCGGTCGGTTACACGCTCGATGAGCTGAGAAACGAGATCACGGGGGGTGCGACACCCGCTTCGTTCGAGCCGAGCATCGACTACATCGTCACCAAAGTCCCGCGCTTCACGTTCGAGAAGTTTCCGCAGGCGAACGACAGGCTGACCACGCAGATGAAGTCGGTGGGTGAGGTCATGGCGATCGGCCGAACATTTCAGGAGTCGTTCCAGAAGGCATTGAGAGGGCTCGAGGTCGGGGTGGACGGACTCAACCAGAAGACCACCGACCGCGAAAAAATCGAAAAGGAATTGGGCGAACCGGGTCCGGAGCGTATCTGGTACGTGGGCGACGCCTTCGAGAAGGGGTTCACGCTGGAGGAGGTTCATCAGCTCACGCATATCGATCCCTGGTTCCTCGCGCAGATCAAGGAGATCGTCGACCTGGAAATGGATCTCGACGACAGGCGGCTCGCGGAAGTGGACGCGCAAACGCTGCGCATGCTCAAGCGCAAGGGCTTCTCCGACAGGAGGCTGGCCTACCTGCTCAATGCAAGCGAAGGAGAAGTGCGCGCCGTCAGGCACCGCTTCGGAATCCGCCCCGTCTACAAGCGCGTCGATACGTGCGCGGCGGAATTCGCGACGCGGACCGCGTACATGTACTCGACGTACGAGGAGGAATGCGAGGCTTTGCCCACCCAGCGGAAAAAAGTGATCGTGCTGGGGGGCGGGCCCAATCGCATCGGACAGGGAATCGAGTTCGACTACTGCTGCGTGCACGCGGCGCTCGCGCTGCGCGAAGACGGCTTCGAGACGATCATGGTCAACTGCAATCCGGAAACGGTTTCGACCGACTACGATACGTCCGACCGGCTTTATTTCGAGCCGCTCACCCTCGAGGATGTCCTCGAGATTGTCGACAAGGAAAAGCCCTTCGGGGTGATCGTCCAGTTCGGCGGGCAGACGCCGCTGAAGCTCGCACGGGATCTCGAAGCGAACGGCGTGACTATCATCGGCACGACGCCCGACATGATCGACATGGCCGAAGACCGCGAGCGCTTCCAGCAGCTCATCGACCGGCTGGGCTTGAGGCAGCCGCCCAATCGCTCCGCGCGCACGGAAGCCGACGCGGTGCGTCTCGCGGAGGAAATCGGCTATCCGCTGGTCGTGCGTCCGAGCTACGTGCTCGGCGGGCGGGCGATGGAGATCGTGCACGAGCAGAAAGATCTCGAGCGCTACATGCGCGAGGCAGTCAAAGTCTCGAACGACTCGCCGGTGCTGCTCGACCGGTTCCTGAGCGATGCCACGGAAGTGGACGTAGACGCCGTGAGCGACGGCGAGCACGTCCTCATCGGCGGGGTGATGGAGCATATCGAGCAGGCCGGAGTGCATTCGGGCGACTCGGCGTGCTCGTTGCCACCGTATTCCCTTGCCCCCCACATCGAGCAGGAGCTGCGGCGGCAGACCGTGGAACTCGCTCACGGACTCGAGGTCGTCGGGCTGATGAACGTCCAATTCGCGATCCAGCGGGGTCTCATATACGTGCTGGAGGTCAATCCCCGCGCTTCGCGCACGGTGCCTTTCGTCGGCAAGGCCACTGGTGTTCCGCTCGCCAAGATCGCCGCACGCTGTATGGTGGGAAAGACCCTCGCGCAGCAGAATGCGCAAGCGGAGGTCGTTCCGGGCTATTTTTCCGTGAAGGAAGCCGTGTTCCCGTTCGTGAAGTTTCCCGGTGTCGATACCATTCTCGGTCCCGAGATGAAATCCACAGGGGAGGTCATGGGCGTAGGGAAGAGCTTCGGGGAGGCCTTCGTCAAGTCGCAGCTCGCCGCGGGCGCGAAGCTTCCCGAGACCGGCACCGCGTTCATCAGCGTGCGCGACGGCGACAAGCTCGCTGCGGCGGAGGTCGCGCGAGAACTGGTCAAACTGGGCTTTCGACTCCTCGCAACTCGAGGGACGGCCGAAGTGTTCACAGCGCACGGTATTGCAGTAACCATCGTCAACAAGGTGGTCGAAGGCCGGCCGCACATCGTGGACATGATCAAGAACGGCGAGGTCAATCTCGTGGTCAATACGGTGGAGGAAAAACGCAGCGCCGTCTCGGATTCGCGCTCAATCCGGACCAGCGCGGTACAGCGGCGCGTGACGTACTACACTACGGTGGCGGGCGCCCGGGCGGCCTGCGAGGGCATGCGGCACATGAAATCCCTGGTGCCGTACTCACTTCAGGAACTGCATTCGGGCCTGCGCCAGCGCGGGGCTATTGCAAAATGAGCGGAAAAGTGGTCACATTGGATCGCCTTCCGCGAATCCTTCTGTTCTGAATAACCTATGCCGCAGCCCGGCGCTTGGGGCGCCGTGGGTGGCTTATTTTTGATACCGCCATGAGCACGATTCCGCTGACCACGACCGGGGCCGAGCTGTTGCGACAGGAGTTGCAGCGTCTGAAAACCGTGGAGCGGCCGAACGCGATCACGGCGATCGCGGAAGCGCGGACACACGGCGACCTTTCGGAGAACGCCGAATACGACGCTGCCAAAGAGCGTCAGAGCTTCATCGAAGGCAGAATCAAGGATATCGAGGCCAAGCTCGCCAACGCACAGGTGATCGACCCCACGCGGGTCGACGCCGAGGGGCGGTGCGTGTTCGGTTCCACTGTCGATCTCGAGGAAATGAAAGGCGGCGAGTCGGTGACCTACCAGATCGTCGGAGACGACGAAGCCGACATCAAGAAGGGCAAGATCTCCATCGGCTCGCCGATTGCTCGGGCGCTGATCGGTAGGTCCGCCGGGGACCAGGTCGAGGTGCAGACGCCGGGCGGGGTGAGGAAATATGAGGTTCTCGAGGTGCGCTACGAGTAACCCTAGCGTCGGCGTTGTACCCTGCGCGGTGAATTGATCTCCGGACGGGACTCTTCGGGCTCGGGGTTTTCGCGAAAAATGACGAGGATCTTGCCGATATGCTGAACCGGACGCGCGCCGGTGCTGCGGCATATGTCTTCGAGGAGCGCTTCCCGGGCCGGCCGATCGGTATCGCGAGCGCGGATCTTGATCAGCTCGTGACTTTTCAGCCCCCGCTCGATTTCCGCGAGAACCGACGAAGACAGGCCTTTGCCGCCGATCAGTATTAGCGGGATGAGCGCGTGCGCCCTCGCTTTCAATTCGCGCCTCCGGGTGGGTGATAGTTCGGGCATGGAGGAAGTCTAGAGAATGCCCCGAAGCAAATCCAGCAGCGCGTGGCTCAAGCGCCACGTGAACGATCCCTACGTTCACCGGGCGAGAGCGCAGGGCTACCGCACTCGTGCGGCGTACAAGCTGATCGAAATCGCGGATCGCGACGGGCTCGCGCGTCGCGGCGATTCAGTGGTCGATCTCGGCGCCGCGCCAGGGGGCTGGGCGCAAGCGCTTGCGGAGCGCGTCGGGCGATCCGGACGCGTCATCGCGGTCGATCTTCTGGAACTTGCGCCGATACCTGGAGTCAACATCGTCCGGGGGGATTTCCGGGAAGAAACGGCGCTTCACAGCCTCGAGGAAGTGCTGGGAGGTCAAAAACTCGATCTTGTAGTCTCGGATATGGCCCCCAACATAAGCGGGGTGCGCTCTACAGACCAGGCTCGCAGCATCCATCTGTGTGAACTGGCGCTCGATTTCGCAAGAAATCATTTGAACCCGCAGGGTGCTTTCTTGGTCAAGGTCTTTCAAGGCTCGGGTTATCCCGAGTTCCTCGCTGCGATGCGCGGCGTGTTCGCCTCCGTCGCGTCGCGAAAGCCCGGGGCCTCGCGCGGCGACTCCAAGGAGATGTATCTGCTGGGCAAAAGACTGAAGGGCGGCGCTGGCCCCTGAAGCCTGCTTGGGCTTAGAATGGGCAACACAACGCATGTGGCAGAAAAGGAAGCAAGTTGAATAACCTCTTCAAGAACCTCGTGATTTGGCTCGTCATCGGGCTCGTCCTGATGACGGTGTTCAACCAGTTCAACACGCGCCAGACGACGCAGGCGGTGATGGACTATTCGCAATTCATGGAGGAGGTCAAGGCGGGACGCATCGCCGAGGTCGTGATCGAAGGGCGCGACCTCAAGGCCAAGACCACCGACGGGAAGCCCGTCAACAGTTATTCTCCCGGAGACATCTGGCTCGTTTCCGATCTGCTCAAGTACAACGTCAAGATCAAGGCGAAGAAGGAAGACGAACCTTCGCTCCTCATGAATATCTTCGTCTCCTGGTTCCCGATGCTGCTCCTCATCGGCGTGTGGATTTTCTTCATGCGCCAGATGCAGGGCGGCGGACGGGGCGGAGCGTTTTCGTTCGGAAAATCCCGAGCGCGAATGATCGATGAGTCGAACAACAGCATCACCTTCGCCGACGTTGCCGGCTGCGAGGAAGCCAAGGAAGAAGTTTCCGAGCTCGTCGACTTCCTTCGCGATCCCGCCAAGTTCCAGAAACTCGGCGGCCGCATCCCGAAGGGCGTGCTCATGGTCGGCAATCCCGGCACCGGCAAGACGCTGCTCGCCCGCGCGATCGCCGGCGAAGCAAAAGTTCCGTTCTTCTCGATCTCCGGCTCCGACTTCGTCGAGATGTTCGTCGGCGTCGGCGCCGCGCGCGTACGCGACATGTTCGACCAGGCGAAGAAGCACGCGCCCTGCATCGTGTTCATCGACGAAATCGACGCTGTGGGCCGGCAGCGGGGCGCGGGCCTGGGCGGAGGCAACGATGAGCGCGAGCAAACACTCAACCAGCTGCTGGTCGAGATGGACGGATTCGAAGGCACCACGGGCGTCATAGTCATCGCGGCAACCAACCGGCCGGACGTCCTCGACCCGGCGCTTCTGCGCCCCGGGCGCTTCGACCGCCAGGTGGTCGTGCCGCTTCCCGATATCCGGGGCCGCGAGCAGATCCTGCTGGTGCACATGAGGAAGGTTCCCGTCGCCCCGGACGTCAGGGCCGAGATCATCGCGCGCGGGACACCGGGATTTTCCGGCGCCGATCTCGCCAACCTCGTGAACGAGGCGGCGCTCTTTGCCGCGCGCAAGAGCAAGCGGCTCGTGGACATGGACGATTTCGAGCGCGCCAAGGACAAGATCATCATGGGAGCGGAGCGCCGCTCGATGGTCATGCCTGAGGAGGAACGCAGGAACACCGCCTACCACGAGTCCGGACACGCCGTGGTCGCCAAGCTCATGCCCAAGACGGACCCGGTGCACAAAGTCACGATCATCCCGCGCGGGCGGGCGCTCGGGGTGACCATGCAGCTGCCCGAGCAGGACCGCTACAGCACGGACCGGGATCGGCTGCTCTCCACGATCACCGTCCTGTTCGGCGGGCGCATCGCCGAGGAGGTGTTCATGGGCCAGATGACGACCGGCGCTTCGAACGATTTCGAGCGCGCCACGGCCCTGGCCCGCAGCATGGTGACTCAGTGGGGCATGTCGGACGCGATGGGCCCCATGGTCTACGGCGAGAACGAGGGGGAAGTGTTCCTCGGGCGCTCGATCACCACGCACAAGAACGTGTCCGAAGTGACGATGCAGAAGGTCGACGCCGAGATCCGGAGGATTATCGATCAGCAGTTCGCGCTGGCGAAGAAGATCATCCTGGAAAACCGCGACAAGGTCGAAGCCATGGCCAAGGCCCTGCTCGAGCTGGAAACCATCGACGCCGAGCAGATCCAGGACATCATGGATGGCCGGCCGCCGCGCCCGCCCAAGCCCACGCAGGCGCCGCAGCAGCCGCCCCAGGCGGGGGCGCCGCCGGGCGCGGCCGAACCCGCCCCGGCCTCCTAGATCGATCCAGACAGCGGGGTCCGAAGCGTGCTTCGGGCCTTATCGCTTCCGAGTCCGTGACCGCTCGAGAATTCCGCTGCGGCAAATTCCGCCTCGTGCTCGATCGCCCGCTCGTCATGGGCGTGGTCAACGTGACCCCCGATTCGTTTTCCGACGGTGGGTCTTATCTTGAATCGGGTGCCGCGATCGCGCACGCACGGCGCCTCATGCAAGAAGGGGCGGATCTGCTCGATATCGGTGCGGAATCGAGCCGCCCGGGAGCCGGGAGCGTCTCGGCCGAGCAGGAACTGTCCCGGCTGATGCCGGTGCTCGATGGGCTTCGCGATTCTCCGGTACCGATTTCGGTCGACACCACAAAACCCGAGGTGATGCGCGCGGCAATCGGCGCGGGTGCTGCGATGATCAACGACATCGGCGCGCTGCGCTCCCCCGGCGCGATCGAGACGGTGGCGGCGACCGACGCTGGCGTGTGCCTGATGCATATGCAGGGAGAGCCCCGCACGATGCAGCACGAGCCGTGCTACGGCGATGTGGTCGCGGAGGTCCGCGCGTTTCTCGCCCGTCGCGTCGCCGCGGCAGAAGCGCACGGCATCGCTCGCGAGCGCATCGTCATCGATCCGGGCTTCGGTTTCGGCAAGACCGTCGAGCACAATTTCGAACTGCTGCGCCATCTCGACCAGTTCGTCGAGATGGGTTTGCCGGTGATGGCGGGCTGGTCGCGCAAATCGACTCTTGGCGCACTCACCGGCCGCGGGCCCGCCGAAAGGCTCGCCGCCAGCATCGCCGCGGCTTTGCTGGCCGTTCAGCTCGGCGCTACAATCCTTCGCGTCCACGACGTGGCGGCGACGCGAGACGCATTTGCGGTGCTCGCCGCGATGGATGGGGGCCGCGGAAAACGATGACGAGAAAGTATTTCGGAACGGACGGCGTGCGGGGAAAAGTCGGCGAGATGCCGATCACGCCGGAGTTCGTCATGCGGCTCGGCTTTGCCGCCGGCGAAGTGCTCGTGCGACGATCGACCATGCCGAAGGGCGAGCATCCCGCAGTGCTGATCGGCAAGGACACGCGCATCTCGGGTTACATGCTCGAAGCCGCTCTTGAAGCAGGATTCGCCGCCGCAGGTGTGGATGTGATGCTGACCGGCCCGCTGCCGACCCCTGCGATCGCCTATCTGACCCGCGCGCTGCGGCTGCAGGCCGGCGTCGTGATCAGCGCCTCGCACAATCCGTATCAGGACAACGGCATCAAGTTTTTTTCCGCAGAGGGCAGCAAGCTTCCAGACGGCGTGGAAATGGATATCGAGACGCGGCTCGACCGTCCACTCCGCTGCAAGGATTCGGCCAGCCTCGGAAAAGCTCGCCGCATCGAAGACGCCGGGGGCCGCTACATCGAGTTCTGCAAGAGCACGTTTCCCTCCTCGCTCGACCTTCGCGGAATGAAAATCGTGATCGACTGCGCGCACGGTGCGACCTATCACGTCGCTCCCCCCGTGTTCCACGAACTGGGGGCCGATGTCGAAACGATAGGAGCGGACCCCGATGGGTTCAACATCAACGACAAGGCCGGGGCCGTGCATCCGGAGGCCCTGCAGCGAGCGATCGCCGAGCACAAGGCGGATCTGGGTATCGCGCTCGACGGGGATGGCGACCGCGTGCTCATGGCCGACGGGAATGGCAGGCTCTACGATGGCGACGAGCTGCTGTTCGTCATCGCGCGCGAGCGCGCGAAGAACGGCAAGCTGAAAGGCGTCGCCGGAACCCTGATGACCAATCTTGCGCTGGAACGGGCACTCGAGAAAATGGAAGTTTCCTTCGCGCGCGCCAAGGTCGGGGACCGCTACGTGCTGGAAATGCTCCAGGAAAAAGACTGGCAGCTCGGGGGAGAGAATTCCGGGCACATCATCTGCCTGGACAAGCACACCACGGGGGACGGCATCGTCTCGGCCTTGCAGGTGCTCTCGGCTCTTCGGACCCGCCGGGCAACCCTCGGGACTCTGTGCCGGGGACTCGCGCTCTACCCGCAGGAACTCGTCAACGTGCGCGTGGCGAAAGGCTTCGACTGGCAGAAGCAGCCGGCGGTCACCAAAGCGAAGCGCGAAGCCGAGCGCGCCCTCGGCAAGAACGGGCGGGTGCTGCTGCGTCCGTCGGGCACGGAGCCCGTGCTCCGGGTCATGGTGGAAGGCAAGGCCGACGCACAAGTGCGGCGGCTTGCACGAATGATCGCAGACGCGGTGCAAGAGGCGGCCTAGTTTCGCCGGATGAACGCGCCGCCGCTGCGGGCCCGGGAATGTCTGCAAGATCCTGAATTGTCCGGCGTTTTCTGTTGACCCTAAAGACGGTACGGCGGTAAAATCTTCCCCTTTTGGCTCGCCCGGAATGGGATGCGCGCGAGGCTCGTAGCAGGCAACTGGAAGATGCACGGCAGCCTCGTCACCAATGCACGGCTGCTGGACGCGCTCACGGCGGACCTTGAGCAAACCGCAGGTCTTGGATATGCAGTATGCGCACCGTTTCCCTACCTCGCGCAGGTCTCGGCGGCGCTTTCGGGCAGCCGAATCGCCTGGGGTGCGCAAAACCTCTCCGAGCACGACTCCGGAGCCTACACGGGAGAGGTGTCGGGAGCGATGCTCAACGAGTTTGGCTGCAGCTTCGCGATCGTAGGCCATTCGGAGCGTCGCGGCCTTTACGGGGAAGACGACAAGACTGTGGCTGCCAAGTTCAGCGCGGCGCAGCGCGCCGGCTTGACGCCGATTCTGTGCGTCGGGGAAACGCTGAAGGAGCGTGAGCGCGGCGAGACGGAAAGCGTGGTGAAGCGACAGCTCGATGCGGTGCTCGCCGCCGCGGGCGTTGCCGCACTCGCCAAGGCGGTGCTCGCCTACGAACCGGTCTGGGCGATCGGCACCGGCAGGAATGCCGCGCCCCAGCAGGCTCAGGAGGTGCATGCGTTCATCCGGGCGCGGCTCGCGGAGCGCGACAGGGAACTGGCACAACGCGTGACGATCATGTACGGGGGCAGCGTCAAACCCGGAAACGCCCGGGAGCTGTTTGCAATGCCGGATGTCGATGGCGGGTTGATCGGCGGGGCCTCCCTCGTGGCGGAGGACTTCATCGCCATCTGCGCCGCGGCGCGGAGATAACTCTGGAGAATGCAACATGGATTTCTGGTTCACGCTGATCCTCATCGTCGATGTCATCGTCGCCCTCTGCATCATCGGTCTCGTCCTGCTTCAGCACGGCAAGGGAGCGGACGTGGGCGCTTCTTTCGGCGGCGGCGCCTCGGGAAGCCTGTTTGGCGCGAGCGGATCGGCCAATTTTCTTTCTCGCACTACGGCCATCCTGGCGGTCGTTTTCTTCCTCACGACTTTCGTGCTCGCCTACCTTGTCACGCACAGAGAGCGCGTGAGCAGAGGCGTGATGGATACGATCAAGGAACAACCGCAGCCGGTGCAGCCGCAAGTCCCGACGTCCCAGCCGACGCCCGATGCGGGCAAGGCGTCCGACGCGGCGAAATCGAAAGCAAACGAGGTTCCGAAGTAGTAAAATCGAGCGGTTTGAGGGCGGGCTCGTCTTCGACGCGACGACGCTTCAGACCCAATCACGCCGACGTGGTGAAATTGGTAGACACGCCGTCTTGAGGGGGCGGTGGCGAAAGCTGTGAGAGTTCGAGTCTCTCCGTCGGCACCAGACAATGGGGGACTTGGATCGGAAGCGGAGGACTTCCGGCTCAAGTCCTCTATTTTGAGAGGGGTATGGTTTCTGTGAGAGGGAGCGTGCGAGTGCGAGCCACCGGCACGGCGTGCCACTCTCAAGTCCGGCGCTGACCCCGTGCTCGAAAACTACTTTCCGATCCTGCTGTTCATCGCGATCGCTTTTGTTTTTGGCGGCCTCATGGTTGCCGCGGGCACGGTGCTCGGGCCGCACCGCCCCGACAGCGAGAAACTCTCCCCGTACGAATGCGGATTCGAGGCTTTCGAGGACGCACGCATGAAGTTCGACGTGCGTTACTACCTGGTTGCGATCCTGTTCATCCTGTTCGATCTGGAAATCGCGTTTCTCTTTCCTTGGGCGGTGACGCTCGGCGAGATCGGCAGCTTCGGCTTCTGGTCGATGATGATCTTCCTCGCCATTCTCGTCGTGGGCTTTGTCTACGAGTGGAAGTAGGGAGCGTTGGAATGGGAATAGTGAAAGTGAAGGTGATCTATGGGCATTGAAGGCGTTTTCGAAGAAGGCTTCACGACCACCACGCTCGACAAGCTCATCAACTGGACGCGTACCGGCTCGATGTGGCCGATGACTTTCGGCCTGGCGTGCTGCGCGGTCGAGATGATGCACGCGGGTGCCGCGCGCTACGACCTGGACCGCTTCGGGGTCGTGTTCCGGCCGAGCCCGAGGCAGTCCGACGTCATGATCGTCGCTGGCACTCTGTGCAACAAGATGGCGCCGGCACTGCGCAAGGTCTACGACCAGATGGCCGAACCGCGCTGGGTCATATCGATGGGTTCCTGCGCGAATGGAGGCGGCTACTACCACTACTCCTACTCGGTGGTGCGCGGTTGTGACCGCATCGTACCGGTGGACGTGTACGTTCCCGGGTGCCCGCCGACGGCGGAAGCCTTGCTCTACGGCATCGTTCAATTGCAGAACAAGATCAGACGTACCAACACCATCGCGCGCTAATCGGAAAGCCCATGGGCGCAAAGCTCGACCAACTGAAAAATGCGATCAACGCGTCGCTCGGCGAGAAGATCGTCAGCCTGGGCGAAGCTCTGGGCGAACTGACCCTGGTCGTGGATGCGAAGGACTATGCCGCAAGCGCGCGGCGGTTGCGCGACGATCCGGTGGTCCGCTTCGAGCAGTTGATCGACCTGTGCGGGGTGGACTACTCGGGTTTCGGCGAAGGCAGATGGGAAGGACGCCGGTTCGCGGTCGTGTCGCACCTTCTTTCCCTCGAGCACAACCGGCGCTTGCGTTTGCGGGTGTTCGGGCCCGACGACAATTTCCCCGTCGTGGACTCCCTCACCGGAATCTGGCCCAACGCAGACTGGTACGAGCGCGAGGCCTTCGACTTGTTCGGGATCATCTTCACCGGTCATGAAGACCTGCGCCGGATCCTCACCGACTACGGCTTCATAGGGCACCCGTTCCGTAAGGATTTTCCGCTGTCGGGGAATGTCGAAATGCGCTACGACCCCGAACAGAAGCGCGTCATCTATCAGCCGGTGAGCATCGAGCC
The DNA here is from genome assembly GCA_036522335.1 of Burkholderiales bacterium. GTDB lineage: Bacteria > Pseudomonadota > Gammaproteobacteria > Burkholderiales > SG8-39 > VBDM01. The sequence continues at coordinate 2,496 of DATDGA010000172.1, read as the reverse complement.
TCGCGAAATCACGCCGCGCATCATTCGCGAGGGAGAGTACGGCGACCTGGGAACCCCGCGCTGACCCATGGCTGAGATCCGCAACTACACTTTGAATTTTGGTCCGCAGCATCCGGCGGCTCACGGGGTGCTGCGCCTGGTGCTCGAGCTGGACGGCGAGGTGATCATGCGCGCCGATCCGCATATTGGCCTGCTGCACCGCGCGACCGAGAAGCTCGCCGAGCACAAGACTTACATCCAGGCGCTGCCGTACATGGACCGGCTCGACTACGTGTCGATGTTGTCGAACGAGCACGCCTACTGCCTCGCGCTTGAGCGGCTCCTCGGTGTCGACGTGCCGATCCGCGCCCAGTACATCCGCGTGATGTTTGACGAGATCACGCGCATCCTGAACCATCTGCTCTGGCTCGGCGCGCACGGCCTGGACATCGGCGCGATGACGGTTTTCCTTTACTGCTTCCGGGAGCGCGAAGACCTGATGGACTGTTACGAGGCGGTGTCGGGTGCGCGCCTGCACGCCGCCTACTACCGGCCCGGCGGCGTATACCGCGATCTGCCCGAGACCATGCCGCAGTACAGGGTATCGATGTACAAGAACGCGAGTGCCTTGAAGAAGCTGAACGAGAACCGGCAGGGCTCGCTTCTGGACTTCATCGAGGACTTCACCCGCCGCTTCCCGAAGTACGTGGACGAGTACGAGACCCTGCTCACCGACAACCGCATCTGGAAGCAGAGAACGGTCAACATCGGCGTCGTGTCGCCGGAGCGGGCGCTCGCGCTCGGCTTCACCGGGCCGATGCTGCGCGGCTCGGGCGTCGAATGGGACTTGAGGAAGAAGCAGCCCTACGCGGTCTACGATCAAGTCGATTTCGACATCCCGGTGGGCGTCAACGGCGACTGCTACGACCGGTACCTGGTGCGCATCGAAGAGTTCCGCCAGTCGAACCGCATCATCCGGCAGTGCATCGACTGGCTTCGCAAGAACCCCGGACCGGTGATCACCGACAATCACAAGGTGGCGCCGCCTTCACGCGTCGAAATGAAAAGCAACATGGAAGAGTTGATCCACCACTTCAAGCTCTTCACCGAAGGCATCCACGTCCCTCCGGGCGAGGCCTATGCCGCGGTCGAGCACCCGAAGGGGGAGTTCGGCATCTACATCGTGTCCGACGGCGCGAACAAGCCCTACCGCATGAAAATCCGGGCGGCGGGCTTTCCCCACCTCGCGGCGCTCAACGAAATGGCGAAAGGACACATGCTTGCCGACGTCGTGGCGATCATCGGGACTCAAGACATCGTTTTCGGCGAGATAGACAGGTGAGGTGACGTGTTAAGCGCCGACTCTCTGAAAAAAATCGACCAGGCGATCGCCAAGTATCCGCCCGAGCAGAAGCAGTCGGCTGTCATGGCGGCCCTCACCGTGGCCCAGGACGAGAAAGGCCACTTGTCGACGGAGGTGATGGACTTCGTGGCCGGCTACCTCGGCATGCCGCCGATCGCCGTCTACGAGGTGGCGAGCTTCTACACCATGTACGATCTGCGCGCGGCCGGAAAGTACAAGCTGTGCATCTGCACCAACCTGCCATGCGCCTTGTCCGGTGCGGAGGACGCGGCCGAACACCTGAAGAAGAAGCTCGGCATCGACTGGAACGAGACGACCGCGGACGGGCGCTTCACGCTGAAGGAAGGGGAGTGCTTCGGTGCCTGCGGTGACGCACCGGTGATGCTCCTCAACAACAAGAAGATGCTCTCGCTCATGACGCCAGAAAAAATCGACAAGTGGATTGCGGAGGCTAAGTAATGCTGGACTACGGCCCCGACGCGATCATCATGAAAGGCCTGGACGGCGAGAACTGGCGGCTAGCCGACTACGTCAGGCGCGGCGGCTATTCGGCGCTGAAGAAAATCCTCGCCGAAAAGATTCCGCCCGAGAACATCGTCGCCGAAGTGAAGAAATCCGCGCTGCGCGGACGCGGCGGGGCGGGCTTCCCGACCGGGCTGAAGTGGAGCTTCATGCCGCGCCAGTTCCCCGGGGCGAAGTACCTCGTGTGCAACTCCGACGAGGGCGAGCCGGGTACCTTCAAGGACCGGGACATCCTGCGGTATAACCCGCACGTCCTGATAGAAGGCATGGTGATCGGCGCCTACGCCATGGGGATAGCGGTCGGCTACAACTATATCCACGGAGAAATCTGGGAGGACTACGAGCGCTTCGAGGAAGCGCTCGCCGAGGCCCGCATGGCTGGCTTCATCGGGAAAAACATCCTGGGCAGCGATTTTTCCTTCGAACTCCACGATCACCAGGGCTACGGCGCCTATATCTGCGGCGAAGAAACTGCACTGCTCGAGTCGCTCGAGGGCAAGAAGGGTCTGCCTCGATTCAAGCCGCCGTTTCCGGCGAGCTTCGGCCTGTACGGCAAGCCGACTACGATCAACAACACCGAAACCTTCGCCGCGGTGCCCTGGATCGTCAACCACGGCGCCGATGCCTTTCTC
>DATDGA010000171.1:0-2854 GCA_036522335.1 Burkholderiales bacterium | reverse complement strand
AGCCGCGATATGGGCGAAGAACGCCGGGCTGGCATCGGTGCCCGCCTTCGTCCCCGATTTGCGCACCCGCATCGTGGCGGGCCTGCTGCGGCGCTACGGTCCGCGCGCGATGCGGGGCATTCTCGCCGCGATGAAGGTGCGGGGGCTCTCCGTATACAGCCATGCCGCGCCCGGGCACCCTGCGCCGATCTCGGTCGAGGAGATCGGGAAACGCCACCGCGGCTTCGGCGCGGGCGGAAACCTGCGCGCGGCGGTCTTCGGGATCAACGACGGACTGGTGTCGAACCTGAGTCTCATCCTCGGTGTCGCAGGAGCGTCCTCGAACACGGGTTTCATCCTGCTCTCGGGCATTGCCGGTCTGCTCGCGGGCGCTTTTTCGATGGCTGCGGGGGAGTACGTTTCGGTGCGTTCGCAGCGCGAAATGTACGAGCACCAAATCGGACTGGAAGAGGCCGAGCTTGGCGAATATCCCGCCGAAGAGGCCGAGGAACTGGCGCTGATCTACGCGGCGCGAGGGATGAATCGCGCGGACGCACATGCGCTCGCGCAGCGCATCATCGCCGATCCGCGCCTGGCGCTCGACACGCTGGCGCGCGAGGAACTCGGGCTCAATCCCGAAGACCTTGGCTCGCCCTGGGGAGCGGCGTTGTCCTCGTTTTTTTCGTTCGGCGTCGGCGCGCTGGTGCCGCTTGCGCCGTTTCTGTTCGCGCGCGGAGACGGCGCTCTCATCGCGGCGATCGCAATGACGGCCGCCGCTTTGTTCGGCGTCGGGTCGATGATCAGCCTGTTCACGGGCCGTAGCGCGGCGCGCGACGGTCTGCGGATGCTTGCGATAGGCGGCGGCGCGGGGGCGGTGACCTACTTCCTCGGTAAGCTGCTCGGCGTGAGCCTCGCCTGACTGGCGCGGAATCCGAAGAATGGACGCCGGGCTTGTCGTTCACAGCCTGATCGGATTTTTCTTGCTGCACGTCATCGCCTGGGTTTTCAGCGAAGACCGCAGGACCGTTGCCTGGCGCCCGGTCGCAGCAGGGATGCTGCTGACCTTCGGCCTCGGGCTCGTGCTGCTGAAGGCGCCATACGCCAAGGACGTTTTCCTCGTCCTGAACGACGCTCTCAACGCGCTTGAAAGAGCGACGCGGGACGGCACCGCGTTCGTGTTCGGTTTCCTGGGCGGTGGGCCGCTTCCCTTCGCCGAGACCTATGCGGGCGCGAGCTTCGTGCTCGCGTTCAGGGCGCTGCCGCTGGTGCTCGTCGTGAGCGCGCTGTCGGCGCTGTTGTTTTATTGGCGGGTGCTGCCCTGGATCGTGAAGCTGTTTTCGCTTCTGCTGCAAAAGACCATGGGCGTAGGCGGCGCGATCGGCTTGTCCTCTGCGGCGAACGTGTTCGTCGGCATGGTCGAGGCGCCGCTGGTGGTGAAGCCCTACATCCGCAACATGAGTCGCGGGGAGCTCTTCATCCTCATGAGCTGCGGCATGGCGACGGTTGCCGGCACGGTGATGGCGCTCTACGCGAGCATCCTTTCGAAAGTGGTACCCGACGCGCTGGGGCACATTCTCATCGCTTCCATCATCAGCACGCCGGCGGCGATCGCGATCTCGGTGCTCATGGTTCCGGTTCCAGCGACGGCGCCGGCGACGGAAGGAAAGCTCATGCCCCAGGTCGCGAGCTCGAGCATGGACGCGATCACGCGCGGTACCGTCGACGGGGTGCTGCTTCTTATCAACATCGTCGCGATGCTACTCGTGCTGGTGGCGCTGGTGAGCCTCGCCAACCAGATTCTGGAGCTGCTTCCAAACGTTGCCGGAGCCCCGGTCACGCTGCAGCGCGTGCTCGGTATCGTGATGGCGCCCTTGGTCTGGGTTATGGGCATCCCATGGGCGGAAGCGACGAGCGCGGGGGCCTTGATGGGAACCAAGACCGTGCTGAACGAGCTCCTCGCGTACATCGATCTTGCTAAGCTTCCCGAGGGCGCGCTCAGCGCCCGCAGCCGCCTGATGATGACCTACGCGCTCTGCGGCTTCGCCAATTTCGGCAGCCTCGGCATCATGATCGGGGGCCTCGCGACCATGGCGCCGGAGCGACGCGACGAAATCGTTTCGCTGGGGTGGAAAACCATTGTTTCCGGAACGCTCGCGACCTGTGTCGCGGGCTCGGTGGTCGGTATACTGTACTAAGTGCGATGTCCCAATCCGACCGCTACCCCGGCGTGAGCGAACTGCGCGAACTCGTCGGCGACCATTTGCGCTCCGCGAAAAGCAGCTGGAACATCGGCGCGTTCGGTGCGATCGCGGAATTCCATCGCGAGGCCTCCGAAGCTGCAGACGCGCGGGAGTTCGCGGTGATGACCGTCGGCGGAGCGATCGCGGTCCGGCTGGAGGAACGTTGCCGCGCAACTGCTTACGAGCTGCTCAGCGCAAGAAGCGACCTGTGGCTGCACGGTGTGGTGCTGTGCCTGCCGGAGGCCGAAGCGCGCATGACTCGCAACACGCGCGTGACCGAGCTGGGTCCCGACCGCGAGGCGCTGCGGCCGGAAGACCGCGGCTGCGCCCTGTTCGACCTCGGCCTTGGGCTCGCAAACTGCGATTTTTGCGTGCGCACCGCGGATCCCGCGGTGCAGGAGGCGCTGCGCGCGGCCGGCGATGTCCCGCTGCTCGCGAATGCCCCGCTGCTCGAATTTCTCACGCGGCGCAGCCCGCATCGCGTGATGCTGTCGCGGCTCGGCCGGATCGAGGTCTTTCAGAAAATCGGCGCGAAAGGCTCGCCGCCTCCCACCGGCCCGCACACGCACCTGCTGCCCCGCTTCGTTCGGCAGGGCCGGACGCGCGCGGCGAATGTTCCCGTCCCCCAGGGATGG
>DATDGA010000170.1:0-5762 GCA_036522335.1 Burkholderiales bacterium | reverse complement strand
GAGGGCTTTGCTCCTCCACTGCTCGAGGCGCTAGCGGCGCGGATCGCGCGCGGGGAACAATCTCTGGTATTTCTCAATCGCCGCGGATACGCGCCGGCGCTGGCCTGCCCGGCCTGCGGTTGGGTCAAAGGCTGCAGGCGCTGTTCGGCGCACATGGTTGTTCATTTGGTCAGGCGGCAGTTGCGTTGCCACCATTGCGGACTGGCGGAAGGCGTTCCGCGCGCCTGCCCGGAATGCGGCAACCCTGATTTGCAGACTTTCGGACGCGGGACCCAGCGCGTCGAGATCACGCTCACAGAAAAGTTCCCGCATGCGCGTATCCTGCGCGTTGATAGCGACGCAGCGCGCTCAAGAAGCACGCTCGGAGACCTGCTCGAGCGTGCCACACACGCCGACATTCTAGTCGGCACGCAAATCCTGGCCAAGGGACACCATTTCGAGCGCCTGACGCTTGCCGGCGTGCTCAACGCGGACAGCGGCCTGTTCTCAAGCGACTATCGGGCGAGCGAGCGGACCTTCGCGCAACTGCAGCAGGTCGCCGGACGCGCCGGACGCGCGAACCTGCCGGGAGAGGTGCTGATCCAGACGCGCTATCCCGAGCACCCTCTGTACCAATCGCTTGTACGCCATGACTACGCGGGGTTCGCAAAAAGCGTGCTTGCGGAGCGCCGGGGGGCGGGGTTTCCGCCCTTCGTCTTCGAGGCGGCGCTGCGCGCGGAAAGCCGTGACGAGCTTCGCGCGCAACGCTTCCTTCGATCGGCCGTCGCCCGATCCCCTCACAGAGGCACCTCGATTGCGGTGTTCGATCCGGTGCCTATGTCCCTCGCGCGACTCTCGGGTGTGGAGCGCGCACAGGTACTCGTGCAATCGCGCTCTCGGCCACGCCTACAAGCGTTCCTTGCGCAATGGAGCGATACCCTCTACGGCGTACCTTCGCACGGAGTGCGCTGGCACCTTGACGTGGACCCGATAGAGTTTTGATCGCCGGGGGAAATCAGGCGGATTTCTTCGCCCGTTTTTTCGCCTTGCGCGGGCGGGTCTTGCCGTGCGAACCCTTGAAGACCTTGCCGCGGAATGTGCGCTTGTCGCCTTTGCCCAAACTCGACTCTCCAGATAGGAATTTGAATCAGACGCCATTGTACCTTCGCATCGACGGTCTGGGCGACACCCCGGGTATAATACTGAGCATTTCGGCCAGTCAATGTCCGCCGAGATCAAGTCTCACCTGACCGAGTTGCTTACGCGCGCGTTGGCCAAGGTCGCGCCGCAGCAGCCGGGTTCGCTGATTTCTCTGGAGCGGCCCAAGCAAGCCCTGCACGGTGATTTTTCCTGCCCTGCGGCGATGCAGCTCGCGCGCGCGCTGAAGCGCAATCCGCGGGAATTGGCACTCGAACTCGTCGCGGCGCTGCCCCCCTCCGAATGGCTCGAGCGCGCCGAAGTCGCGGGCGGCGGATTCATCAACCTTCGGGTGCGCCCCACGGCGAAGCAGCACATCGTCAAGACCATTCTCAAAGCAGGCGAGCGCTACGGCCGCTCCGAAAATGCCGGCGGCAAACCGGTGATGCTGGAGTTCGTTTCGGCCAATCCCACGGGTCCACTCCACGTCGGCCACGGCAGGCAGGCAGCGCTTGGTGATGCCATCGGGGCTTTGCTCGCATCGCAGGGCTGGCGCGTAACGCGGGAGTTCTACTACAACGACGCAGGCGCGCAAATCCGCAATCTCGGACTCTCGGTTCAGGCACGGATTCGCGAAAAGCGCGCGCTCCCAGCCGAGTTCCCCGCCGATGGCTACCACGGTGACTATGTACGTGAAATCGCCGAGAAGTATTTAGAACAAGCCGGTACCGACGGCGAGGATCTGGAAGCCGTGACGCGCTTCGCGGTGGCGGAGCTCAGGCACGAGCAGGATCTCGACCTGCGGGCGTTCGGCGTGCGATTTGACAGCTACTACCTGGAATCCTCGCTATACGCAGACGGCCGCGTCGAGAAGACAGTCCAGGCCTTGGTCGAAGCGGGCAAGGCCTTCGAGCAGGATGGTGCGCTATGGCTGAAGACCACGGAGTACGGCGACGACAAGGACCGCGTCATGCGCAAGTCCGATGGCGCCTACACCTACTTCGTGCCCGACGTGGCCTACCACCTGACGAAATGGGAGCGCGGCTTCACCCGCGCCATCAATATCCAGGGATCCGACCACCACAGCACTGTGACGCGGGTACGCGCCGGGCTGCAAGCGGCGTCGGCGAATTGGGAGCGCCGGGTTCCGCAAGGCTATCCCGACTACGTGCTGCACAAGATGGTCATGGTCATGAAAGGCGGCGAAGAGATGAAGATCTCCAAGCGCGCCGGCTCCTACGTCACGCTCCGCGAGCTGATCGACGAAGTCGGACGGGACGCGGCCCGGTTCTTTCTCGTATCGCGCAAGGCCGATGCTGAGTTCGCGTTCGACATCGATCTTGCCAAGTCGCAATCCGAAGAGAATCCCGTGTACTACGTGCAGTACGCGCACGCGCGGATCTGCTCGCTGCTGGAACAATGGAGAACGCTCGCTAACGAGGAACGCACCCAACCGATTGCAGGCTCGCCGGAGGTTCGCGATTCCGAGTTGTTCCTGGGTGTCGAACTCGCACCACTCGGTGGTGCACGCGAGCTGGCGCTCCTGCAGCGCCTGGGTGAGTACCCCGAGATGATCGAGAACGCCGCGACCGAACTCGCTCCCCATCAGATTGTTTTTTTCCTGCGCGAGCTGGCGGGGGAATTTCACAGTTACTATAATGCCGAACGCATCCTCGTCCCGGAGGCGCCGCTCCGAGCGGCCCGGCTTGCGCTGTGCCTTGCGGTGCGACAAGTGCTGCGCAACGGGCTTTCGCTGTTAGGCGTCAGCCAGCCCGATAAGATGTGACGCCTGACCATCATGAGCTTCGACTATAAACAGAGATCCCAATCCAGATCGGAATCCTCCGGGACCTTTCTGATCGGCCTTTTCTTCGGGTTTCTGCTCGGTTTGGGCGTGGCGGCTGGAATCGCGATCTACTTCTTTAAAACGCCAATACCCTTCGCCGATCGACCCAAGGCGCCGGAAAAGGCGGTGCCCGCAGATCAGAACTTGCCTGAGGCCGCCAAGGCGGCCAAGGCCGAGGATAAACCGCGCTTTGATTTCTACCGTATCCTTCCCGGACGGGAGGAGCAGGTCACCGAGCGCCAGTTGAGGGAAGCGGCCAGCAAGGCCGGCAAAGCGGGGGCGACCAAAGATGCGTATTTCCTTCAGGCCGGCTCGTTTCAGAACCCGGCCGACGCGGACAACCTCAAGGCGAGGCTTGCATTCATGGGCCTGGAGGCGGGCGTCGAACCGGCCAATCTCGCGGAAAAAGGCGTGTGGTATCGAGTGCGGCTCGGTCCCTACACCCGGGTCGACGAGATCAACCGCGTCCGCCAGCAGCTGACGCAGAACGGAGTGGACGCGTCGCTGGTCAGAATCACGGATGTCACCACGAACTGAATCGGCCTTCAAGGAGAAACCCGATGATTTTTCGCTTTCTGAGCTTTTTTTTCGGGCTGTTCCTCACGTTTGCCGCTTATGCTCAGGGTTTTCCCGCCGAAGGCATCGACTACATCGAATTGAAGCCACCGCAGACGGCCGAGTCCCCGGGCAAGATCGAAGTGCTCGAATTTTTCTGGTACCGCTGCCCGCATTGCTACGCGCTCGAGCCCGATCTCGAATCCTGGGCAAAGGGACTGCCGCGCGACGTGCAGTTCACGCGCGTCCCGGGAATTCTCAACGATGATTGGGCGATCGATGCACGGATTTTCTACACCCTGGAAGCGCTCGGGGAGATCGAGCGGCTGCATCGATCGCTGTTCGACGCGGTCCACCAGCAGGGTGGCGTGAGGCTTCGCGGCGATGCCTTCGCCAAATGGGTGGCGGACTGGCTCGCCAAGCAGAACGTGGATATGGCCAAGTACGACGCCGCTTTCCGCTCGTTCACGGTCGAAACCAAGCTGCGCCGCGCGACTCAAATGGGAAGAGCCTACCGCCTTGAGGGAGTCCCGACTCTCACGGTGCAGGGCCGCTACCTCGTCGTCGCGAGTACTTCGCGCAAGGCGATGCTGAACACCACAGACTTTCTGATCGGTGAAACGCGTAAGCAACTTCCAAAAGCCAAACCCTAGCATGGCGGCCGCGCGGCCCGCGCTCGAACGCATGAAACTTCAAAGTCGTTTTCGGGAATGTCTGCTCGCGTTCGTTCTTGCCATACTGACCGGCGCCGCAGCAGCCCAGTTCCAACCGGGGCGCGAGTTTCAGCGCATTGAACCTCAGCGACCGGTCGCTGCGGACGGACGCGTCGAAGTAATCGAATTCTTCTACTACGGCTGCCCGGTCTGCTACGAGACCGAGCCGTTTCTTTCGCGCTGGCTCGGCACCGCTCCGGAATACGTCGCGCTCCGTCGCGTGCCGGCACTTTCGACCGAAGCGTGGGAACCTTTTGCGAAACTGTTCTATACGCTGGAAACGCTGGGACAGGTCGCTCGCCTCCACTGGCCGGTCTACGACAATTTCCATTTCGACGACGTAAAGCTCAACGACGAGAGAGTCATGGTCGACTGGGCGGCGCGAAACGGCATCGACCGGCAGAAATTCTCGGAGACCTATGGCTCCACGGAAGTGGCAGCGAAGGTCACGCAGGCGCGCGAGCTGCTGAAGGTCTACGACGTGCGCGGGGTACCGACATTCATCGTCGACGGCAAGTTCCTCACTTCGGCGCGCCTGGCGGGTGGCACCCAGGAGGTCATCCAGGTGGTCGATCATCTGGTGAGACTCGCGCGTGAAGAGCGGCTCCCCTAAAGCGCAGTTTCCTGCGGTCCGGTGCCAGCCAGGCTGAAGGTCTTCATAACCGGCGCATCGAGCGGGATCGGCGCTGCACTCGCGGCGCATTACGCACGACAAGGGGCAGTGCTCGGCCTGTTCGCAAGGCGCCTCGAGCCGATGCAGGAACTCCTCTCAAGCTTGCGCTGCACCGGATCCTGCTATCACGCGGACGTGACCGATGCCGCCAGCCTGAAGGCCGCGGCGACGGATTTCATAGAGCGGTTCGGCGTGCCCGACGTAGTAATCGCGAATGCGGGCGTCAGCGCCGGAACCTTGACCGAAAATCCCGAGGATCTTCGCGCATTCCACAGGATCATGCACACAAACGTTTTCGGAATGGCTGCGACCTTTCATCCGTTCGTTGCCCCGATGCGCGCACAGGCGAGCGGCACGCTGGTCGGCATCGCCAGCGTAGCCGGCTTTCGCGGCCTGCCCGGCGGGAGCGCCTATAGCGCCTCCAAATCGGCCGCGATCACCTATCTGGAGAGTCTGCGCGTGGAGCTTCACGGCTCGGGCGTGGCCGTGGTCACGATCTGTCCCGGCTATATCCGATCCCCGATGACCGCGGCGAATCGCTACCGCATGCCTTTCATCATGGATGCGGACGAGGCAGCCCCGCGGTTCGCGCGCGTCATAGCCGGGAAGCGCCGCTTCGCAGTCATTCCATGGCAGATGGCGCTCGTCTCGATCGTCCTTCGCCACCTGCCGCGCTGGCTCTTCGACCGGCTGTTCGCCCGGGCGCCGCGAAAAGCGCGCGGTCTTCCCCTGTGATGGAGCCGAGTGCGAAACTCGTCGACGCCGCGGGCGAGCGGCACGCACCGGCACGCGGCGATTCGCGCATCGTGAGTCTCGTCCCGAGCATCACGGAGTTGGTCTGCGATCTCGGACTCGCGGC
>DATDGA010000169.1:0-1888 GCA_036522335.1 Burkholderiales bacterium | reverse complement strand
AGTTCGCGATCTTCACCGTGCCGGTATCGGGATCCACCTCGAGTTCGCAGATATGGCTCCCTGCGGGAAAAGTAAAGTTCGCCGGGTCGTAGAAGGCGTTCTCGTTGAGTCCCGGTTCGAGCTTGTCGAGCGGATAGTTGTGGGGGACGTACGCGGCGAGCGAGACCTCGGCGAACGCCTTCTTTTTATCGGTGCCCTTTACGACGAAAGCGCCATCCTTGAACTCGATGTCGGCCTCCGCCGCTTCCATCAGATGCGCCGCGATCTTTTTGCCCTTGGCGACGATCTTGTCCACCGCCTTCACGATGGCAGTGCCGCCCACGGCGATCGAGCGCGAGCCGTAAGTGCCCATGCCGAAGAGGATTTTTCCGGTGTCGCCGTGGACGATGTCGATGTCCTCGATCGGAATGCCGAGGCGATCGGCCACTACCTGCCCGAACGTGGTCTCGTGTCCCTGGCCGTGGGAGTGCGAACCGGTAAACACCGTGACCTTGCCGGTCGGGTGCACGCGGACTTCTCCGGCCTCGAAAAGCCCTGCGCGCGCGCCCAGCGCTCCGGCGACGTTCGAAGGCGCGATGCCGCAGGCCTCGATGTAACAGCAATAGCCCAGGCCGCGCAGCTTGCCGCGTCTCGCGGCTTCGGCCTTGCGCGCCGGGAAGCCGGCCACGTCGGCGATTTTGAGCGCCTCCGCGAGCGTGGCTTCGTAGTTGCCCGTGTCGTAGAGCAGCGCGACCGGCGTCTGGTAAGGAAAGCTCTTGATGAAGTTGCGGCGGCGGATCTCCGCCGGGTTCATCTTCATCTCGCGCGCCGCCGTTTCCACCAGGCGCTCGACGACGTACGTGGCTTCCGGCCGCCCCGCGCCTCGATACGCATCCACCGGCGCCGTATTGGTAAACACTGCGGTGACCTCGGCGTAGATCACCGGCGTGGTGTACTGCCCGGCGAGCAGCGTGGCATAGAGAATGGTCGGAATGCACGAAGCGAACGTGGAAAGATAGGCGCCCATGTTCGCCGTGGTGGTGACGCGCATCGCGAGAAACTTTCCGTCACGGTCGAGCGCCAGTTCCGCCTTGGTCACGTGATCGCGGCCGTGCGCATCCGAGACGAAGGATTCGCTGCGATCCGCGGTCCATTTCACCGGGCGGTTGATCTGTTTCGACGCCCAGGTGCACACCACGTCTTCGGCGTACAGGTAGATCTTCGAGCCGAAGCCGCCTCCGACGTCGGGTGCGACGACGCGTACCTTGTGCTCGGGCAGCCCCAGCACGAAGGCGGTCATCAGCAGCCGCTCGACGTGCGGGTTCTGGCTCGCGACGTAGAGCGTGTAGCTGTCGTCGGCGCGCGAGTAGCTTGCATTTGCAGCGCGCGGCTCGATCGCGTTGGGGATGAGCCGGTTGTTGATGAATTCGAGCGTGGTCACGTGCGCGGCGCCGGAGAACGCCTTGTCCACCGCCGCCTTGTCGCCGAGGCCCCACACGTAGCAGGTGTTGTCCGGCGCAATATCGTGCACGACCGGCGCGCCTTTCTTGCGCGCGTCACCTGCACGCAGCACGGCGGGCAGCTCCTCGTACTCTACTTTGATGAGTTCCGCGGCGTCGCGCGCCTGCTCGTGCGTCTCCGCGATGACGATCGCGACATGGTCCCCTACATAGCGTGCCTTGCCTTGCGCGAGGCAGGGATGCGGCGGTTCCTTCATCGGCTGGCCGTTGACGTCGGTGATGAGCCAGCCGCAGGGTAGGCCGTTGACCTTGGCCCCGGCGAGATCGTCGCCTGTGAATATCGCGACCACGCCGGGCGCCTTGAGCGCCTTGTCCTTCCTGAGCGATTTGATCTTCGCGTGGGCATGCGGCGAGCGTACGAAAACCGCGAAGGTCTGGTGGGGAAAGGT
>DATDGA010000168.1:0-2093 GCA_036522335.1 Burkholderiales bacterium | reverse complement strand
AGCGGTAGGTGTCCACCGACTTGCGCGAGATGCTTATGAGAGTCGCGATCTTTGCACTGGCGTGGCCCTCGGCGACGAGCTGTAGGATTTCGCGCTCGCGTCGCGACAGGCTCTCGACCGGCGAGTCGGCGTCGGGCATGGGCCGGTACTTATCCGCGATCTTGACGCTGAGGAACCGGCGCCCGAGGTGCACCGAGCGGATGGCCGCAGCCACTTCGTCGGCCGCCGCGTCCTTCAGCAGGTAACCCCAGGCCCCGGCGCGGATCGCCTGGTAATAGTGCTCGATGGTCGCATGCATCGACAGCATGACCACCCTGGTCGAGGGACAGCGCCCGGCGAGCTGCCGCGTGGCCTCGATGCCGTTCAGCTCGGGCATGGAGATGTCCATCAGCACGACCTGCGGGCGTAGTCGAAGCACCTCCCGCACCGCCTCGCGGCCGCTCGCGGCGGTGCCCACGACCTGGATGTTCGCGTGTGCGGCCAGCAGCGAGCACAGTCCTTCGCGAATCAGCGTGTGATCGTCAGCGATGAAAACGGTGATGCGCATGGCATTTCTCCCCGGGGCCGGATCTCGATGGGGCATTGTGATCGGGCGGGCCGGAGATAAAAATCAGCGCGCGCCTACTTGTGCGTGCGATATGGCCGATTGCCGTGTAGGGGTTTTCCTACAAACCGGGGGCCGATCGGCCCGACAGGGAAGTCCAGCGAGGCCGGGTCGTTACTTGATCAGCTGGTGCGCGACCGCGTAGCGGACGAGCTCGGCGTCGCTCGCGAGCTTGAGCTTTTGCATGACCCTGGTCTTGTAGGTGCTCGCGGTCTTCGGACTGAGGTGAAGGTCTCGGGCGATCGCCTTGAGGGTCTTCCCGGAGGCGAGCTGGACGAAAACCTGGCTCTCGCGGTCCGACAGCAGCTCGTGCAGCGGCCTACTCGCCCCGTTTCCGAACGCGAGCTGCTCGGCGAGCTCCGCGCCGAGATATCTCCCGCCTCCGGCGACCTTGCGCAGCGCCGCGATCAGCTGCTCGGGCTCGCTGTCCTTGGTGATATAGCCGGAAGCGCCCGCCTGGAGCATCCTCGAGGCGACCGGACCTTCCGCGTGCATGCTGTGGACCAGCACCGCGACCTGCGGTTGCTGCGCTCTGACCCGCTTCACGAGGTCGACGGCGTCGGTTTCCGGCATGCTGACGTCCATCAGCAGCACATCGACCTGCATGGTGCTCAGCTTCTCGATCGCTTCCTTGCCGTTTACCGCCTCCGCCGCGATCACGACGTCCGGTGACATGGCGAAGATGTGCCGCAGGCCCCGCCTGACCACGGCGTGATCGTCCGCTACCAGTATCCTGATCTGTTTCATCACCCTCAGATCGGTATCGACACGGAAACCTGGGTCCCCACGCTCGGCACGCTGGTGATGCTCAGGTTCCCGTGGAGCATGATGACGCGCTCGCGGATGCCGAGCAAGCCGAAGGTCTTCTTCTTCCCGGCCGCCTCGGTGTCGAACCCTCTGCCGTCATCCTTGACATCGAGCCGCACGTGAGTGGCGTCGCGCCTGAGCGAGATCTCCACGTTGCGCGCGTTCGCATGCCGCGAGATGTTCGTCAGCGACTCCTGCAGGATGCGGAACAACACGATGCCCCGGTCTTCGTCCAGATCGATCTCACCGTCCTCGACTTTCACCTCGCAAGCGATGCCGTTGCGTTTCTGGAACTCGTCGACCAGCCATTCGATGCCGGAAAGGATGCCGAGGTCGAGCGCCGCGGGCCGCAAGGCCGTCGCCACGTCCCGAACAATCTGGATCATGTCGTCCACCCGTCCCTTCAGCTCGCGCACCTGCTCCGCAATCCGCGGCGCGGTCTTGCCGGACTCCAGGCCGATGACGGACAGGTCCATCTTGAGGGCTGTCAGCGCCTGTCCCATCTCGTCGTGGATCTCACGCGCAATGTGGGCGCGCTCTTCCTCGCGCACCGAATCATGGTGCGCCGACAGCTCGCGCAGCAACTCCTGGTGCACACGGAGCGCTTTCTCGGCGTCCTTCCTCTCGGTGATGTCTATCGCCTGGAACAGGATGAGCTTGCGGTCCGTGACATCGATCAAGG
>DATDGA010000167.1:0-4834 GCA_036522335.1 Burkholderiales bacterium | reverse complement strand
GGTGCTTGGCGCCACGCCGATTCCGCCCACGGAGTTGCGCGCCATGGCGATGAGCCCTGCGACGCTGGTTCCGTGATCGCCGCTGGTAGCGTCGTTGGTCGGATCGATAGTGGATCTGCCGTTCGTGGCGCTGGCGAAATTCCACGATCCGCCCGGTACGACGTTCGTGGCGAGGTCCTCGTGAGCGATTTCCATTCCGGTATCGACCACCGCTGCGATCACACCGTTGCCGGTGAAGCCGAAGGTGCTGTATACCGGTTCGACGTTGATGTCCATGCCCGCAACACCCTCAGTATCTGAAAAGGCTTTTTGGCCACTACCTAAGCCAAGACTCTTCAGGTGCCACTGCTGCGTAGCCAGAGGATCGGCAAGCGAACCGATCGTAAAGGTGACCTTGCAATTCACGCCGACGTTTGTCACGTTGCCCGCGCCTACCGTGCCCGAGCCGTTCACGACCGTGCAGTTCTGGGTCGGGCTGGTCGGCTGCGTGAGCACCGTCACGGCATAGGTCACGCCCGAAAGTATTGCCGTGCTGAAAGTGAATGTGCTGGCGCCGATCGCCAGATTGTTCCCGCCCTTGTTCTGTAGCACCAGACCCGTGCCCGTCAGGCCGCTGACGGTGCCGCCGATGGTGAAGCTGTTGGTGGTGCAGGTGACGCTGATGTTGGCGATGTTTACGCTCGTGACGTTCCCCGAGCCGCTCGTGACGACGCAGGTCTGGCTCGGTGTATTGGGCTGGATGAGTACGCTGGCCGTGTAAGTAGCGCCGGCCGCAAGCTGCGTGTTAAAGGTGAAACCGGTGGCGTTGGGGTTCACGGGGAGATTCCCGTTGCCGTTCAGCTGAAGCACGAGCCCCGATCCGGTGAGACCCGTAATCGTGCCGCCGATCGTAAAGGTGGGGACCGGGGGCGCGCTGCTGCCGCCCCCACTGCCGCCGCCACCACCACCGCAGCCGACAAGCAGCGTCGCCGCGCTCAGAATCGCCGCTCCCAACCGCATATTCACGAGTCTCCGTCTCCGTTCAGAGGTCAGAACACGTGCTGGAAAACCGTATTCCATTTCCAGGTGAGATTCAATGCGACTCCGTGCAGGATTTGTCGTCGCCTCGTTTCTTTTCCATCATTTCTTTCTATATCGGCAGCGTCCAGCTAAACGGCCGCGAGCTTCCCGACCCGCGGATTCCCAGGGCTTGCATCAGGGACTCGAGGTCCTTGCGCTCGGGCGCGGCCTCAGCGGTGCCGCGCAACTGCAGGATTCGCGGCTGCGAAGCGCGCCACTCGCCTTGCGCGTCCAGGCGCAGGTCGCCGCGCAAAGTCGCCAGCTTCAGCTCGGCCCGGTCGCCGTTCCCCGTGATCTGGAGCCGGTAGTCCCCCAGGCGCCGCGCCGAAAATCCGCTCAGTCCGGCGTCGGTCCATTCGACGCTCGCCGCACCGCGCACGCCGTCCTTTCCCGCTTCGACGGAATCGGCCGCGATGTGCAGCTGTCCGTCGGGCTTGGCGAAAGCGACGGCGACGACCGTGGTTTCGAGAAAGGAGGCCGGCGCGCTGACCTCGACGTCCCGAACGCGGACGTTCCCGAATCCGAAGCTCGCGTTTGCCCGCAGCTGAGCTTCGGGCGCGCGGCCCGACAAGGCGACATTCAGCCGCCCGGTCAGTATCCACAGCGGATTGCAGCGCCACTCGAGCTCCGCGATGCGCCGGTAAGCGCCGCCCGATCGCAGCGCGAGCGCGCCGCGGCCGTTCCAGACGGTGCCGCTCGCATCGCCGAGCGCGAGCGTCCCGCCGCTCGCGCGCTCGAGCGCCGATCCGAGCCAGGCGGCGGGGAGGTTCACCGCGAGAAAAACGAGGTACGCGCCGACCCCGAGGATCGCCAGCCGGACGCCGGGCCGACGCAGGGCGGCGATCACGCGCCCTGCGCCCGCAGCAGCAGCCGCGCGTTCACGATGCCGGGATCCGCCTGCTTTTCGAACGCCGCGCTTTCCGCGCGGATGCCGCTTCGCTGCTGCAGATCCGTCAGCCAGGCCGTCAAGGCCCAAAATGAGGCTCCTTCGACTTGCACGCGCACCGCGCGCGCGCCTTCCGCTTCGACGCGCTTGAGCTGCGCGCGCAACCCGAACTGATCGCCCGCCTGCTGGACCGCGGCGACCGGATCGGCAGGCTGCGCGACTCGCGGCGAACTGCGAATGCGCGCAACCTGGGCCGCCTGCTCCTCGACCCGCGCGAGCTGCGCCTGCGCGAGGGACAGGCGCGCGCGCGCAGCCGCGAGGCCGCCCTGGACGGGATTCCAGACCAGCAGGTAGAACAGCAGCGGCGCGAGACACACCGCGAGCGCCGAAAGCACGCGGCGATCGCGCGCATCGAGCGCATTCCAGCGCGTGCCAAGGGCGATCCAGCGCACCCGCAAAGGCTCGGTCCAGGCGAACCATTCGGCCCAGGCGACTTTCACGATTTCCCCTGCGGAGACGGAGTCGCCGCCGCGCGCACCCGCAATCGCGCCTCGTTGCCTGAGCGTTCCAGCTCGACTTCCAGCGATCGCGCGCGCAGCGTCCTCGCGAGGGATTCGGAATCGGGTTCCGTGGCCACGAAGCGAATGAGCAGGGACCGATCCGTGTATTCGATGCTCTGCACGCGGACTCGCGATTCGACGGCGGGCGCAACGCGCGCGAGAAGCGAAAGCAGGTCCCCGGGGCCGGCGGCACCGCTGCGGACGCTGAGGTCCTCGAGTCCGCGCCGCATCTGCTCGGCCGGATCGAGGATCGCCCGGGTTTCCGGAAAACTCTTCACCAGGAGCGCACGCATGTCCTCGTCGGCGGCGCGCGCCGCCCGCGACAACCGCGCCCACTCGACCGCGTCGAAGGCGAGCGCGACGACGAGCCACGCCGCCAGCAGCGCCGCCGCCGGAACGAAGGCGCGCCACAGCGTCGAGCCGCGACCTCGCTGTGCGTAGCGCTGCTGCAGCAGATTGAGCGGCGCGGCCGGAACCGCGCCCTCCCCGCGCCGCATCGGCTCCACGGGCAGCCCCAGGGCCGCGCTCCACGCCGCGGAATCGATCTCTGCCGGGGCGTCGACCAGGAGAATGCGCTGCGGCGCGCTCGACTCGCCTCTCGCTTCGGCGAGCGCGGCGTGCAGCCACGCCGGCGCCTGCGATTCAATCGAACCGCCCAGTCCGGCGCGCGGCCCGCTTCGCAACGCGATCTCGCCGCCGGCAAACGCGAGCGTCCAGGCGCGGTCGGCGAGCGGAAGCGAGAGGCTCACCGGCGCGAGATGCGTGGGCGGGAGCCCGGCGGCCGCGAGAGCCGAGAGCCAGCGGTCCATGCGCTCGCGGCTCGTGACCGCCACCGCGAGCGCACCGTCCGCCTCCTGCGCAAAAGCGAAGTGCAGGCGCTCCGGCGGCTCGATCAGCTGCTCCTCGAGCGCGTAGGGCAGCGCCTGCGCGATTTTCGAGGCGGAGCGCGTCGGCAGCTTCGCGCGCACCAGCAGCGTCTCGGCGGCCGGGGTCCAGACGACGATCTCCTCGGCGGGCGCGAGTCCTTCCAGCCCGCGCTGGCTGCCCTCGCGCGCCGCCCCGGCCGACGCTACTCGGCGCCAGCGCAACTCCCGGTCTTCGTCCGGCCAGCCGCGCGGCAGCCACAGCTCGAGCCGATCTCCGCCGGCCTTGCTGCGCCACGCAGCGGCGAGGTCGAACCAGCCGTCTCTATGAAGGTGCGTCAGTCTCATCCGTGGTTCCCGTCAAGGGTATCTGTCGGTGCCAGATCAGGGTCGTTCCCGTCGGCGAGCGCTGCAGGAGCGCTTCGCTGCGGCGCTCGTGGCGCCCGATCGAAGTGTCGAGTGTAACCAGAAAAAAGTCGGTTTTCACGCCCGATCCCGCAGTCGGCGGAATCAGGCCGGCGGGCAGTTTCGAATTGAACTCCCCGACATTGTTGAACGGCCTGCCGTTCCGCTCCTCGGCGATGCGCTGCGCGCTCGCCAGATCCAGACGGTCCACCAACGCAGCGAGCAGCTCGGGGGAGGCGGTATTGACGTTGATTCCCGCAGAAGCCGTGGACGGCAGGACGGTCACGAAGGGCAGCAGCACCGCCATCGTCTTGACGTCGAAGCCGCGCACCAGGCGCAGCTCGTCCACGCTCGCGAGGGGCCGGTTGCCGGCGCGATACGGCGGATTGCCGTTGAGGTAGTCGATGTCCTCGGCGCCTCCGGGACTCGCGTTGCTGTCGGGATCAATCCAGTCGACCAGCGCGTTGACCAGCATGGGGTCGAGGTGCAGCACCTGGAGCAGGCGAGCGAAAACGGCGATGTCCTGCGCGCTCGCCTGGTTGTTGCGCCAGACGCCGTTCAGGTTGAAGCGCGACTGCGCGTCCGCTATCGAGACGCGGATGGCTCCGCCTTCGACCGGGAGCGCCGGCAGCGCCATGGCCCAGGTCTCGCCGAGATGGTCGATCGAGTTCTGCGCGGCGTCTTCGATGAGCGCGGCGCTCGCGTAATGGAGCGCGCCGCGCCGCAGCCAGTCGGTCGCGCCGCGGTCGGCCACGTTCTCCATCTGCCGGAACCAGAGCTGGTGCGCGAAAGCGATCTGCACGGCGATCGCCGCCGCGATCGCGACGATCATGATCGCGGTCACCAGGGCGACTCCTCTTTGCGCGGTCATCAGCGGTTCACCAGAAACAGGCGCTTGAAGCGGCCGGTGCCCTTTACTTCGAGGGTCACTTCCACCGCCAGCGGCAAACTGTCGTCCGGCCCCGCCGCCGCGGGCCAATTCGGACCCGCGTCCGTTCCCTGGCCGAAAAAGCGCAGCTCGAAGGCCTCGACGTTGCCGAGCAGCGGTGCCTCCAACGGAA
>DATDGA010000166.1:0-4949 GCA_036522335.1 Burkholderiales bacterium | reverse complement strand
GCTCAAGCAGGACCTGGAAAGGGTGTACGGCTACTTTCCGCTGCTGAAGGAGCGGCGCGGCGCGCTCGCCGGCTACACGTCCGGCGGCGAGCAGCAGATGACCGCCCTCGGGCGCGCGCTGATGGCTCACCCGACCATGATCCTGCTCGATGAACCCTCCATGGGGCTGGCGCCGCAGATCGTCGAGGAGATCTTCGAGATCGTGAAGAGCCTCAATCAGAAGGAGAAGGTGAGCTTCCTGCTTGCCGAGCAGAACACCAACGTCGCGCTGCGCTTCGCCGACTATGGGTACATCCTCGAGAACGGCCGGGTGGTGATGGACGGCGCCGCCGCCGAACTTGCTGCGAACGAGGACGTGAAGGAATTCTATCTCGGCATTTCCTCGGGCGCCCGGAGGAGCTTCAAGGATGTCAAGCACTACCGTCGGAGGAAAAGATGGCTTGCCTGAAGAGAGGCACACGCATGAGAGTTGTTCTTACGCTGATCGTTCTTTTCGCTGCGTGCACCGCTTCGGCGCAGACGTATCCGACCAAGCCCATCCGCCTCGTCGTCGGCTTCGCCCCGGGCGGTGCCGCCGACATCATCTCACGCGCGATGAGCGATCCTCTGACGCGCGCGCTCGGCCAGGGCATCATCGTCGACAACAAGCCGGGGGCGGGATCGAGCCTCGCCGCCGAGTTCGTCGCCCGAGCCGCGCCAGATGGCTATACCATCATGATCGCCAGCCAGAGCGGCATGATCGTGAATCCCCTGATCAACAAGAGCGTCGCTTACGACACCCAGCGCGACTTCGCCGCCATCACGCTGGTGACGAGCTCGCCCCTGGTGGTCGCGGTCAATCCGTCCCTGCCGGTGAAGTCGATCCGGGAGCTCATCGCCGAGGCGAAGAAGAATCCGGGCAAGCTTAACTTTTCGACTTCAGGCAACGGCTCGCTGCCGCATCTGGCCACAGCGCTGTTCGATGCCCTAGCGGGTATCGACATGGTGCACATTCCCTACAAGAGCGGCGGGTTGTCGGTGCAGTCGGTGCTCGCCGGTGACACCCAGGTCACCTTCGCGACCGCGCCCTCGGTGATGCCGCTGGTGCAGGCCGGACGGTTGCGCGGCCTGGCCGTTACGACGCGCGCTCGCTCGCCCCTGATTCCGGGCCTACCGGGGATGGAAGAGGCCGGCGTCGCGAACTACAACGTGTCGATCTGGTACGGATTCTTCGCGCCGGCGGGTACGCCACGCGACATCGTTAAGAGACTGTTCGACACGACGGTCCAGGCGCTGCAGGACGCCCGCCTCAAGGAAGTGCTCGCGCGCGATGGAACCGAAGCCCTGGCCTCGGCTTCGCCCGAAGCGTTCTCGGCGTTCCTGCGGGAAGAAGCGGAGGTTACCGCGCGCGTGATCCGCGAAACCGGAGCGAAGTTCGACTGAACGCGGCGGCTCAGCCCGCGACCGGCCCCCGGGTCGCGAAGATCAGGATCACCAGCAGCACCAGCCCAATCCCCAGGCTCCAGCCGATCAGTTTCTTTTCGACGGGAAGCAGGGGCTCGACCGGCATCTTGCGCATTTCTTCGCCGACTTTGGGTTGTTCCATTTTCAGTCCCTCCGGTTAACCTGCCGCGAGCGGTGGCTTAACTCCGGCGAAAAACACCCAGGAAATCACCAAGCCCACCCAGATGACGAAGCCGAAGAGGCACACTACATAGACTGCGGCGAGCTTGCCGATGCCTTCCTCCCAGAGTTTCCTGAAGTTGGACATCACGCCGATGGTGAAGAAGGTCATGATGAAAAAGATCACGCGAAAAGTGTTCGCCTCGCCCATGGCCGCGCGGAGCTTGCCGGTCGTCTCCGGCGTCGCGCCGTAGGCAAGAAGCAGGACCACGAGGAAAGTCAGCACGTAGCCGATGATGAATTTCGGGAAGCGCTCCCAGATCTCGCCGATCTTCGCCTTGTCGCCGGCAGTACGCACTTCGATGTGGTTGGTCCAGATGTAGGCGAGGATGAAGGCCCAGATGCCGATGAAGATGTCGATGAAGATCTTCACCGTCGCGGTGGTCCCGAGTATCCAGCCCTTCGCGTAGTTGACGCCCTCTGCTGCGTTGGTGGCGAGGATCAGCGATTCGGCGATCGCGCCGCTCGCCACGGCCGCACCGTCGGTTTTCACGGCCAGCCCCATCCAGGCTCCCGCTACCATGGGCTCGTGGGCGAGGAATGCATTCGCCGCAAACGGCAGGATGAGCAGCTCCACCACGGCGAAAATCACCACCAGCGAAGCCACCATGATCGGCACGATGGGCCGGGCGCGGATCGCGGCCCCGGTGGCGATCGCGGCCGATACGCCGCAGATCGAGATTCCCGACGCGAGCGGCGCCGCCCACTCGCGGCTGAAGCCGAACCATTTGCGCGCGACGTAGTACACCACCGCCCAGTAGATCAGATAGGCCTCGATGATCGCGGCAAGACCCCGGAACAAGACCGACTTCGCCAGGACCGGCTGCGTGGCCGCCATGATGCCGAGGAAACCACCGAGGAGGACGATCGCGGCCTTGATGTACAGCTCCGGCCGCACCGCTTCCTTCATCCAGGCGGCGAAACCCGGAAAGAAATTCCCGACGACCAGGCCGGCGACGAGAGCGAGGATGAAGCCGCCTTCGTTGGTGAGCTTGAGCGACCAGCTGATGCCGAACTTCTGCATGTCGGCGGGCGTGGTCACGGCGAAATTCGCGTAGCTGCCCGCGATCCAGGACAGATAGCTGATCCAGAACACCGCGGTGAAGCCGAGCGCGAAGCGCTTGAGGTCGGCTTTCAGCGCAGCGGCGCCCGCCGTCATCACGACGAGCAGGGCGACGTAGGTGGCGACCAGGGCGCCCACTCCGCTCAAGGCCGAGTAGGCCTTGGAGACGGGGTTGAGGGCTTTAGAGACATCGGTCCAGACGCCCGTGGTGATGACCCAGCCCAGGATATCCGTCCCGGCCAGCATGCCGAGCGCGAGTACGAAAACAAGTAAGCCGATCCAGACCGATAGCCAATCTTCGCTGATGCCTTTGGCGGCTGGGTTCATGAGCTCCCCCTTTGAAGTTCCTCCGCGCAGGGGCCGGAGGGCAGTGAGAAAGGAAACTTACCCGCGCGCCTTGAAAACCGGAAAGAATCTTAGCTTAGTTTGTTATAACCAAACCTGATTTTGGCTTTGTGCTATGTTGCAGCGGCCGGACGTTCTCGGCCGTCCTGTTCCCGGCCTGCCGACACGATGCCCGAATACTACGACTCTCTCGAAACCCGGAGTCCACAGGAGCGCGAGCACGCTCTCATGCGGGCTCTGCCCGGCCAGGTCGCGTACGCGAAACGAAATGCCCCGGGGTGGGCGCGGATTCTCTCCGACGTCGATCCCGCTGCGGTCACCAGCCGCGCCGCGCTGGCAAGGCTGCCGGTCACGCGCAAATCGGATCTCGCGCGGTTGCAGAAGGCCGAGCGACCCCTCGGCGGTCTGAATGCGGCGCCGCTCGCGCAGCTCGGCAAGATCTTCGCATCGCCCGGGCCGATCTACGATCCGGAAGGGCGCGGCCGCGATTGGTGGCGCACGGCGCGCGCCCTCTTCGCCGCGGGGTTCCGTCCGGGAGACCTCGCCATCAACACCTTCGCCTACCACTTCACGCCTGCGGGCTCGATGCTGGAATCGGGCGCGCTCGCCGTCGGCTGCACGGTGGTGCCCACCGGGACCGGGCAGACCGAGATGCAGGTCGCGACCCTCACCGATCTGCGGGCAAGCGCCTATATTGGCACCCCTTCGTTCCTGAAGCTGATCGTCGAGAAGGCCGACGAGTTGAAGGCGGACATCCGTTCGCTCAAGAAGGCGGCGGTCGGCGCCGAGTACCTGCCGCCGGCACTGCGCGCTGCGATGGGCCAGCGTGGCATCCGCGTGCTGCAATCGTATGCATCGGCGGACTTGGGCCTTATCGCCTACGAGTCCGAGGCGCTCGAAGGCATGATCCTCGATGAAGCCTTGATCCTCGAGATCGTACGCGCCGGCACGGGCGATCCCGTCACGGAAGGTGAGGTTGGCGAAGTGGTCGTCACCGGCTTCAATCCGGATTACCCGCTGATACGGTTCGGTACCGGGGACTTGTCGGCAGTTCTGCCGGGGACGAGTCCCTGCGGCCGCACCAACACCCGCATCCGCGGTTGGATGGGCCGCGCCGATCAAACCACCAAGGTGAAGGGAATGTTCGTGCATCCGTCGCAGGTCGCCGACGTGCTCAAGCGGCACGGCCAAATCCTGAAGGCGCGCCTCGTCGTGGACAATCCAGGCGGAATCGACCGCATGACCCTGCATTGCGAAGTGCGGAGCACACCTGCCGCGGGGTTGGCGCAGGCGATCGGGGACAGCATTCGTGAAATCACCAAGCTGCGCGGTGAGGTAGCATTCAGAAATCCTGGTGAGCTGCCGAACGACGGCAAGGTGATCGAGGATGCGAAAAAATACGACTGAGCCGATCGTCGGCCGCGCGATAGCGTTTCGCAGCCTTTGCCTCGTGATGCTGCTTGCGACGGCTCCCTCCGCTTTTGCGGCAGAGATCGTCACCGTCTCGGGACGCAAAGACGCGACGCAGTCCTATCTGTTGATGCACGAGTCCGTGCCGCCGAAGGCGGTGGCGGTGCTTTTTCCGGGCGGCGAGGGATTGCTGAAGCTCCGAAGCGAGGCAAATTCCATCAGCTTCATCGGCAAGGGCAATTTTCTCGTGCGCACCCGCGACCTCATGCGCGACGCCGAAGTCGCGGTTGCCGTCATCGATGCCCCGTCCGACCTTCAGCAAAGGGGCTACAGCGACGTTTTCCGTCAGGGAGGCGATCATGGCGCGGACGTTTCCGCGGTGGTCGACGATCTTCGTCGTCGATTCAAGACGGCGAAGCTCTTCCTGGTCGGCACCAGCCGCGGCACCGTCTCCGCCGCCTACGCCGGC
>DATDGA010000165.1:0-6047 GCA_036522335.1 Burkholderiales bacterium | reverse complement strand
GCGCTTGATCCAGCTTGCGTCCTCGATGCGTATCATCACCTGGGTCAGGATGTTCTCGTATACGCGCGGCGGTCCGAAGTAGTACGTCGGACCGATCTCGCGCAGGTCGGTCATTACGGTTTCGGGGGACTCGGGGCAGTTCAGGCAGAAACCGGCGATGTGCATCTGCGCGTAGGAATAGAGAAAATCGCCCACCCAGGCCATCGGCAGATAGCAGAGTATGTCGTCCTTCTCGGCGAAGCCGTCGAAGGCAACCAGCACCCGCGCAGTCTGGATCATCGCGGCGTGCGTCTGCAAAACGCCCTTCGGGTTGCCGGTGGTGCCCGAGGTGTAGAGAATGACCGCGCCATCGGATGACCGGCCTTTTTCGATTTCGTCGGAGAAGAATCCCGGACGGTGCTTGGCGAACTCCCGGCCGCTTGCCTGAAGCTCATCCAGGCTCATCAGGTCTGGATGCGTGTAATGGCGCAAGCCGCGCGGATCGTCGAAACAGATGTGCTTCAAGCGCGGGCACTGCGCCAGGACTTCGAGCAGTTTGTCGACCTGCTCCTGATCTTCGACCACGGCGAAACCGATATCGGCGTCCTCGAGCACGAACACCATTTCGGAAGCGACGGCGTCCTGGTAGAGCGGCACCGGTACCCCGCCCAGAGCCTGCGCGGCCATCATGGCCCAGTAAAGGCGCGGCCGGTTGTCGCCGATCACTGCGAGCCGGTCGCCGCGCCTGAACCCTTGCGCCGCAAGGCCGCAGGCGAGCGAGCGCACCTCGTCTGCGACCTGTGCCCAGCTCCAGGTCTGCCAGATGCCCAGGTCCTTCTCGCGGAACGCCGGCCTGTCGGGCCGCAAGTTCGCCTGATGCAGCAGCAGGCGCGGAAAAGTGTCGAGCGATTCTTTTTGCACGGAATCCCTCCTGCGGAATATCGCGGCGGCACGGTCTACGACATCCGGTGTGCCGGGAATATTACAGGAGAACGTCGCCGCAACCCGCGGGAAACTTCAGCCTTCAGATTGGGCGCTTATGTCGGCGAATCATGGATTGTCCTGCTTGCGCCGGTGTGGCGTGCGGCAGTTCCGCGCGTGGTATGCGCTTACCGGGTCGCCGATCTGCGCGTGCAGCGCCTCGAAGCGCTCGGCCGCCAGGGCATGACGGCCCTCCAGCAACAGGCGATAAGCACTCGCGAACTCTCCCAGCCAGCCGAGATCGGCGTACTTGTCCTCGGCGATCAGTTCGTAGAGGCCCACGACCTGAGCACGGCCGCGCACGCGCACCCGGTCGATCTCCCGTATTCGCGGAAACTCGTCCTTGACCTGTTCATAGGTGTATTCGCTGAGCAAGATGCTCGTGCCGTAGACCTTGTTGAGCGATTCGATTCTGGAGGCCAGGTTCACGGCGTCGCCCACAACGGTGTAGTTGAAGCGGCTCTCCGAGCCCATGTTGCCGACGATCATCGGCCCGGTGTTGATACCGATGCCTATGTCGAGTTCGGGAAGCCCATCGTGCCGCCACCGCGCCCGAAGTCCGTGAAGCGCCTTGATCATGTCCAATGCCGCGCGACAAGCGAGCCTGGCGTGCTGTGCATCGGCGATCGGCGCCCCGAACACGGCCATGATCGCGTCTCCTATGTACTTGTCGAGTGAACCCTTGTGATCGAAAACCTTCGAGGTCATCTCGGTGAAATATACGTTGAGCAGCTTGACGAGCTCCTCCGGCGCGAGCGACTCCGACAAGGAGGTGAAGCCGCGGATGTCCGAGAACAGCACCGTCAGGTCGCGCTTTTCGCCGCCCAAGCGGAGCTTGCCCACGTCCGCTGCGATCTCCTCGACCACGGCCGGCGGAACGTAAAACTGGAAGGCCGCCTTGATGTGACGTTTCTCCGACTCGGTGGAGAAATACCGCACGAGAGTGGTGGAAGCGAAGATGAGCGCAACCAGTATCGACGGGTATACGACGTTGAGCCAAAGCCCTTCGGCTTGAAATAGATAATTGGCGAGGAAAAGATAGGTTCCAAGAACGACGAGCGCAAGTACCGCACCCCGTGTGACACCTAACCGTGGGAGCAGCCAGATCAGCGCGAGCCCAAGCGCAACGATGATTGCGATATCAACGATCACCATCCAACCGGGCCGCTGCAGTACCTCGCCTTCCAGCAGATTCTCGATGATGTTCGCACGCACTTCGACGCCGGGAAAAAGGAAGTCTCGGTAGGGTGTCAGACGCATATCTCCGATTCCCTGCGCTGTGTTGCCGATGATCACCACCCGGTCATGCAGGAGCGCGGGGTCCACGCGACTGTCGAGGATGTCGGAGATCGAGACCGCTGCAAAGGTCCCAGCGGCGCCACGGTAGCGCACCAAATACCGGCCTTCCTCGTCTGTCGGTATGTAACGATCACCTATCTGGATTCCCGTGATACCCCAACGCTCAGCGCGCACTAGGGGTTCCTTCCCGCCCAGGAAGGCCCGGGCGACCTGCGCGTCCGAGGAGAGGAAGTAATGTCCGTCGTAGCGATAGACGAGCGGCGCACGTCGCACCGCACCGTCGAGAGCATCCGGAAGGACGTTGATGTGTCCGGCATAGGCCGCGCTGCGCTGCAACTCGGGGATGTTGACGATAATGCCGTACGGCCCCGGTGAGAGAACGCCGCCTTTGCCGCTCGGCTGCACGGATTCAATCGCGTGGCGCGCCATCGCACGCCGCGCGCCTTCCAGTTGCTCTGGCCCCATGTACCTTACGTCCTCGCGTTTAAGCAGGAAAACAGTGCTCAGCACCACTTTGCGCCCGCCGCCGATGGCGCGCGCAAATTCCCGGTCGGCGTCTTCCGAGGTTGGTTCCGGAAAGAATACGTCGAACGCGACGACCTTCG
This sequence comes from Burkholderiales bacterium, assembly GCA_036522335.1. GTDB lineage: Bacteria > Pseudomonadota > Gammaproteobacteria > Burkholderiales > SG8-39 > VBDM01. The sequence continues at coordinate 3,183 of DATDGA010000165.1, read as the reverse complement.
CGCCGGCATCGTCGAGCCGATCGACGAGCTTGGCGAGGATTGCGCGGCTCCAAGGCCATTGGCCCAGCTTGGCGAGGCTGCGCTCGTCGATGGCGGCAATCGTGACCAGCTTTGGCGGCTCGGTGCGCAAGGCACGCATGCGCATGTCGTAGGTCTTGAGTTCCATCGCATCGAGCAAGGGGATTTCGAACTGAAAGACGGCGGCCAAAAGATAGAGGGCTGCCAAGAGCGCGGTGAGTCCGAGCCCGACGGTCCTCGCGAGGCGCTTGGGCGCTAGAATGCCTGTCTTCTCGGCCATCGAGGCAGCGTAAAGCGGGGTGACGGTCGTGACATTTGCATGATTCTAGAGGCAATATGCCTTCCGCGGTCACGGCCAAACGGCGCTAGAATGCCGCGTATTCTCGGGTACTCGGGAGGAGGCCCCGTGAGACAAGGAGTCGCTTCCAGATCGCACGATTCCGGAGCCAGGCGCCTCGGAATCGTTGTTCTTTGTTGTGTGGGCTTCGTAATGAGCCCGCTCGTCGCCGCGCAGGAAATCCAGTTTCTACGTGCGTGGCAGCCCGCCGATGGCAAACCCCTCGGCGAGCTCAGCGGCCTGGCGCTCACCCCGGATGGCACGGTGCTGTTCGTCGAGCGCGACCGCGGTGCCTTGTGGCGGCTGGTAGGGGAGGCGGCCACACCCATCGATCTCGCGGGAACCGGTCGTCCGTTCAGCTCGAAGAAAACCGGAGGGCTCGCGATTCTCGGGGAAGGCCGCATCGTAGTCGCCAACACCAGCAACGACACGCTTGCACTCGTCGATGAACAAGGCCGCGCCCAGCGCGTATTCGGAGGCGGCGGACGCGGCTACGGCGAGCTGAAGGACCCGGAAGGTCTCGCCTTCTCCCTGCACAAACGCCTGTATGTCGCGGATCGCGGTAACAATCGTGTCGCCGTGTATTCGGAGGATGGCATATTTCTGCACGCCATCGGCATGGGACGCGATTCGGCGACGGCGCTCGTCAAACCCCTGCAGGTCGCGGTGGACGGGGCCGAGCGCGTCTATGTTCTGGAGGACTCTGGCCCCGGACGCCTGTCCGTGTACAGCCATTCCGGGCGGCTGCTCAAGCGATTGGGCGCAGAGACCTTTGCCGGAGGCAGAAGCGCGCGCTGGCGCGCGCTCGCCGTGGATCCCTCGGGACGGGTATTCATCGCCGACGGTGCAAACGGGAATATCGTGGAGCTCGATTGGGAGCAAGCGAAGGTTAGCCGCCGCTTCGGGAGCCCTGGAAAGGGGCGCGGCCAGTTCGCCGAAGTAGTCGCGCTCGCCGTCGCCGGGCGCGAGCTCGCCGTCGTCGACGCGGAAAATCGGAAGATAGAATTCTTTCGCATTCCCGAGACGAAACTCGCGATCCCGGAGGTCGAGCGCCTCGCCAGCGTGCGGCGCGCCGGCACGCTGGGTCTGGAGTGCGAGCGCGCCTACGCGCTGGAAGGCGGCGACCTCCTGTGCCTCGACCGGCGCAAGGTCACGCGGCTCGATGCGTCAGGCAAACTCAAGTTCGAATTTGCCGGACGCTTCGAGCGGCCGCGCCGTGCGGCAATCGACGCTCGCGACATAGCGATTGCGGACGGCGACATGGTGAGGGTATTCGACCACGAGGGGAAGATACGTTTCGCCATCGGGCGTGGCGGCTCGCGCGACGGCGAGTTCGACGAGATCGGCGGCATGCACCTCGCCGACCACATCTATGTTGCCGATACCGGCAATCACCGCGTTCAAATTTTCACGCGCGACGGTATCTTCGTGGACAAGCTGGCCGACGGCCAGAACCAGACACGCCGCCTCGCGCACCCTACCGCGGTCGCGACCGATGCCGCGGGGAACATCTACGTCGCCGACGCCGATACCAGGTCGGTGCACGTGTTTTCACCCCAAAGAGAGTGGCGTTACTCGGTCGGCGGCACACCCATTCCCTACGAGGCGATTCACGGACTGAGCGTCGACGCGGAGAACCGTCTGTACGTTTTTGCCGCTACCGACTTGGGAAAGCAGTTCGTCGAGGTCTACCAGGGGACCCACCGGGAGTTCTCTTTCGCCGCGTATCGCACGCCGCAGATCGAACCCTCGGGAGCCGCGACGTTCTCGATTCCGCCGGCGAGCTATGCTTTCACGCTCCACGATGCCGAGCGGAAGGAAATTGCGACTTATCACTTCCTGCAGCCGCCGCCGCGCGTCGGTGGAGTCGAGGTGCGCGGTGAGCCCGCGAAGGTGCGAATCACGTGGCTGAAATCGACGGAGCGATTCGTATCCGGCTATCTCGTGGATGCCGCAGAGGAGCGGGGCGGTCCCTACGTGCGAGTGATCGAAACGAAAACGCCGGAGGTTTCTCTCGGCGCGGAAACGACAGCGCGTTTCCTGTTCTACCGCGTGGGCGCCCGCAGCAACTTCGGGGTCGAAGGCGAGCCATCTGCGCCGGCCGAGGATCTGTTTCGCGGCGGCTATCGCGAATTCGAAGCCAAGCGCTATGAAACAGCAGTTGCGGCCTTTACGCGCGCAGCACAAGCGAGTTCGGACCATGCGGCTCCGGTCGAATACCTCGGACGCAGCACGCTCGCAATGGGTCGTTACGATGCAGCCGTCAGCCATTTTCAGGATTTGGCGGGACGGCCCGGACAGGAGATCGTCGGGCGACGCCTCGAAGCGAGAGCGATGGCCGCAAGCGGCGATACCCTCGGAGCCCGGGCGGCGATCGAACGCGCCATCGCAGCCAACCAAGCGGACGTTCAGACCTACGTTCTCTGCGGCGAGCTCAGTCTGCAGTTGGGTGACGCGGCCGGCGCGGTCTCCTGCCTGGAGACGGCACTATCGAAGGAACCCGGGAACGTCACGGCGCGCTCCCTGCTGGGCGAGGCTTTCGTCAGGCTCGGCGCGGTGGACAAGGGTGTCGCGGAACTCGATGCCGCCTGCGCCGCCAATCCTTCGGAAATCGCGACCTGGCGCCGCGCCGGACGCGTGCTTCAGTCGCTCGGCCGGCCGCGCGACGCGCTCGAACGCTACAAGCGCGCTCTCGCCATCGCGCCCCGCGATTCCGAGGCTTTGATCGCAGTCGCGAATACTTACCTCGCTCTGGGCGAGTTCGATCAGGCGCGCACCATCGCCTTGTCGATGACGGGCAGTCCGGTGGAGGAAAGTCTGGGCCAGTA
>DATDGA010000164.1:0-5723 GCA_036522335.1 Burkholderiales bacterium | reverse complement strand
GCTCCTGCTCCGCGACCCGATGCGCTTCGACGTAATCGTCGCCGAAAACATGTATGGCGACATCCTTTCGGACGAGGCGTCGGAACTTTCAGGCGGCCTGGGTCTCGCCGGCTCGATCAACGCCGGGGACGCCCACTGCGTCGCCCAGGCCCAGCACGGCTCGGCTCCCGACATCGCCGGCAAGGACAGCGCAAATCCGACCTCGCTCATTCTTTCGGCGGCGATGCTGCTCGAATGGATCGCCACTCGCCGCGGCAACGACGCGTTCGCCGCCGCGGCGAGGAACATCGAGGCTGCGGTGAATGCAACGCTGACGGATCCGGCAACGCGCACGGTGGATCTCGGAGGGAAACTCACCACCGGGGAATTCTCGAGGGCGGTGGCGGCGAAGCTCGGGTGATTCCGGTTTGCTCGAATTTCACCTCGACAGTGATATCCTATTCCGGCCCACTTCCTCGCAAGGAGATCCTCATGACACGCCTCATTGTCCTCGTCGCAGCGGCAGCCCTCGCCGGATGTGGCATCGAGACCGCAAGCACCGCGGCGACCGCGGCGGCGCTCAAGAAGCAGGAACTCGAGCAAGGCAAGAAGAGCATGGAACAGGTCCAGAAAAACCTCGGCCGGGCCATGGAGCAGGTGCAGCAGTCGCAGCAATCGCGCGAAGCGGCGGAGAAATAGCCGTGGCCGGGTAGCGCAGTCGCGCTACCGCTTCGAACCTCCGCCCACGGCCAGCAACTTGTTGCCGGGCAGATTGCGCATCTCGGCCTTTCTCCTCTTGTTGCAGGCGATGCAGATGAACCTGACGGATCCGATCTTCAGGAATTTGCTCGTCGTCCAGTGGCTTCCTGCGCTGCAATAGCGCTTTTTTACTTCACTGGCCACGTCCACCTCATTTGATGCCTATTGCGCCACGTTAAGCCGCAGCGAGGCGGGAGTCAACAGCGGGAATCCGCAAGCAACTATCGGATGGTTTCGCGACGCGGAAGCACGTACTCTGGCGCGCATGCCCGCGAGAGGCGCCCGCTCCCCTGCCCTCGAAGACTTCGCCTGGCACATCGAGGGACGCATCGCCTTGCGCGTCGGCGAGTTGCTACGCATCGGCGACGGAAAGGGGTGGACGATCGCCGTGATCGAAGGCAGGATCTGGATCACGCAGGAGGGAGACACGAGGGACATCGTGATCGCAGCGGGCGCGCAGTACCGCGTGGAGCGTGCCGGGCTCAGCCTCGTTCACGCGCTGTGTCCCTCCGGGATCGTCCTGCATCTGCCTTTGCCCGGGCACCGGGTACCGCGCCTGGAGCGGGTGCGCCCGCAGACGAGGCTCTACTGCGGCTCGATCTTCGCCAGCTCGACATAGCGTTTCCAGCGCTCCGCATCGCTTTTCATGAGCGCCTGCATCTGCTCGGGCGTCCCGGGAAAGGGATCGAAGGCCGAGGTCGCGAGAAACTGCTTGGTGTCTTCGGCGGCAGTGATCTGGTTGAACCACGCGGCGAGCGTGTCCACGATCGGTTTGGGCGTGCCCGCCGCGACGACCACGCCCCACCAGGGCGAAACGTCGTTGCCGCCGTACCCCGCCTCGGCGAGCGTCGGCACGTCGGGGAGCGCTACCGAACGCTTCGCTGCCGTTGCCGCGAGAATGCGCAGCTTTCCACCCTTGGCCTGCCCCAGTCCCCAGGTGGCATCGAAGGCGAGGAAATCGAGCTGCCCGAGCAGCAGATCGGTCAGCGCCTGAACGTTCTGCCGGTACGGGACGTAGGTGGTCTTCAACCCCGCCGAGGTCTTGAAGAGCTCGGCGGCGATCACGCCGGTGTTGCTGGTCGCGCCGTAGAAGCTGGGGCCTGGCTTCGCCTTCAAGTACGCGACCAGCTCGTTTATTGATTTCACCGGGCCCGCCGCGTCCACCAGGATCACGAACGAGAGCGAGGCAATCGTCGTCACCGCAGCGAAGTCCTTCTCCGAATCGAAGGGAAGGTTCTTGAACATGTAAGGCGCCGATATGATGGTGGCAGTCACCGGCGTGATGAGGATGGTGTAGCCGTCGGGCCTCGACTTCGCCAGCGCGTCGCTGGCAATCGTGCCGTTTGCGCCGACCCGGTTCTCGACGATCACCGGCTTGCCCGCGAGTTTGGAAAGCCGGTCGCTGTAGAAGCGCACGATGAGATCGGCACCCGAGCCCGCCGAGTAGTTGCACAGCGAGCGGATTTCGCGGGCGGGATAGTCCTGCGCGGCCGCAGGCGCGACGAGGACGAGGAAAGCGGCGGCGAATCTTGCGATCATTCTCATCTTCATCGTTTCCAACCCTCGGCCGTCAGTCGATGGTCACGCCGATTTCCTGGATGATCGGCCGGAACTGCGCGACCTGGCGGCGCAGCACGGCGTCCTGCTCCGCGGGGGTGGAGCCCACGGGCTCGGCCGCGAGATCGGTGAGGCGCTTCACCGAATCGGGATGGCGCACGGCGGCAACGGTCTCGCGCTGCAGTCGCTCGATGATCTCGCGCGGAGTCTTCGCCGGCGCGAACAGGCCGTTCCACCCTTCGACCTCGAGCTTCGGGAAGCCGAGCTCGCGCACCGTTGGCACTTGCGGAAGCGCGGCGATGCGCTGCGGCGCGTTGGTCGCTAGCGCCCTGAGGGAGCCGCTCTTGATCTCGGCGAGCGAGGACGAGAGCTGGTCGCCGCCGAGCTGCAGGCGCCCCGCGAGCAATTCCTGCTTGAGCGGCGCCGCGCCTTTCAGCGGAATGTGCGCCATGTCGATCTTCTCGTCGCGCTTCAACACCTCGCCGACGATGTTCATGAAGGATCCCGGTCCCGTCGAGCCGTAGTTGTACTTGAGGCTCCGGTCTTTTTGCAGCAGCGTCACGAATTCGCGCAGGTTGTTCGCCGGCACGCTCGGATGCGCGGTAATGACGAGCGGTACGTTGGCGGCGATGGAGATCCCCGCGAAATCGGTATCGATGTTGTAGGGCGCGCGGTTCGCCTGCGCGAGCGCCACCGAAGCGAGCGGGAACGTGATGTTGTGCATCAGGATCGTGTAGCCGTCAGGCGCCGACTTCGCCACCGCGTCGGCGCCGATCGAGCCACCCGCCCCGCCGCGGTTCTCGACCACCGCGACCTGACCCAGAGTCTCCGACATGCGCTGGGCGACCAGGCGCGCGATGATGTCGGTCGTCCCGCCCGCGGGAAACGGCACGATGATGCGAACAGGGCGCGCCGGGTAGGCCTGCGCCCACGCCGCCTGCGGCAGGGCGGAGACACTCGCAGCGAGCAGCAAGCCTGCCAGTTTTCCGGTACGAAGCATCGCGAGTCCTCCCCTTGTGGTGAATGCGGGAATTCTAGGCCAAATCGCCCATCATTTGAGCGACGGCAGCGGCGCGGGCACCCCGCCGGGAAGCGGATGTCGGTCGACGTTGAGCACCATGGACACCATGGTGTAATAGCCGCTGATCCCGATCAGATCCACGACACCGCGCTCGCCGAACTTGTCGGCAACCGCCTTGTAGGCCGGGTCGCTCACCGCCTTGTTCTCGTGCAGCTCCTTGCAGAAGTCATACACCGCGGCCTCGTCGTCCTTCATTCCCGCGGGACGTTTTCCCCGCGCGAGGTCCGCCGCAATTTCAGGGCTCAAGCCCGCTTTCATCGCAAGGATATGATGCGCGTGCCACTCGTATTGCGCGGTCCAGTGGCGCGCGGTGATCAGGATGGCGAATTCCTTGAGGCGCTCGGGCAGGGAAGCATTGAAGCGCACGTATTCGCCGAGCTTCTGCGCGCGGTCGGCGAGCTCCGGGCTGCGCAAGAGCGCGTTGAAGGGTCCGCGCACGCCGGCGCGTGGACCGGAGGCGATTTCCTTGTACACCTTGCGCTGCGCGTCGCTCATGTCGTTTTCGTTGAGGGGTTTGAAGCGCGGCTGCTCCTGGGCGACGGCCGTGGTTCCGGCCATCGCCAGCATGCAAGCCGCAAGTGCGCCCAATCCGTTCATGGCTCCTCCTAGCGTGGATCAGCTCGAGAGCCGCATTATCGTGTATGCGCGGCTCGAGCGTCTTTGCGCCCGAGCAATACTGGGGATCAGGGCTAGCGGGGAGCCGATGGCGCCTGAATACGGCGCCGGCCCCGGCTTCTATTTCTTGCCTACCAGGTTCAAGTCTGCTTTCAACTGATCGAGGTCAAAACCTTCGGGCGATTTGCCGCCTTTGATCATTTCCGGGGAGAGTATCGCCCACGCCTCGTCGCAGTAAGTCTGGTAGAAACGCAGGGTCACCTGCTGGATGCGGCCCCAGGTGACGCACTCGAGATTGGTTCGCCTCGCCACCAGCGGTATGTAATGGCCGCCGTCGTTTTCCGCGCCGGCCACGACGCTCCACGGCTTGCCCGCATTGAACTGGTCCATCGCCGTATTCGGGAAATTGATGCCGATGCCCACGACTCCGAAGAGGTAGAGCGCCTCGTACAGATGGTCGAGGTTGCCCGGCTCGAGCGCGAGATACGCTCCGATCTTGTGGCGCTTGCCACTTGCGTCGATCAATCCGGTCTTCCTTCTGTACTTCAGCGCTTCACGGACGTCGGTACCATCATCGGTGTTGGGATCGTTCGGGTTGTAGCCTGTCACTGCGGAGTAGTCCGCGATCGCGTTTTTTCCGAGAAACTTGGCTGGCTTGCCACCTTCCAGAGTCCACAACATGGTTTCGTGATCGCCACCGGCGAACACGCAGTCTCCCGCCCCCTGGAAATTCTTCGAGACGGTGTTGTCGGGGCCGTTACCGAGCATCTGCCAACTCTTGGCGCCGATCAGGGTCTCGTGCCCGAAGTTCCTGGGGTACGGCGGCAGCGCCGCTACGGTGCGATAGTGGGCGAACTGCAGGTCGCGCTTGTCGTACGTCGCCGGTTTCTTGCCGAGCTTGTGCTTTGAGTTCATGCGGGCTCCTCAGCTGGAATCTCAAGGAGTGTATTCCAGACTGACTGGCGGTAACCGTAAGGATTGCAGGACAATCGATGTCGGGAGTTTCCCGACAATCTTGCTGCCGATCGCGCCGCCTCTCTGACTATTTCCTGAATTTCCTCACCGTCATCCCGGCGGTCTCAGCCCAATAGACGTTGCCCGTCGCATCCGCGACCACGCCTTCACCCACGCTTTGCGCATCGGCTTCCGGGCCCAGGCCCGGGATGAGCGTCATGACCGCGGCGTCCCGGACGCTGCCTATCCTGACGCCGCGCTTGAAGTTCGGGTTGAACTTCGCGCCCGACTGATGATCGGCCACGTATATGGTGTCGTTGCGGTCGATGAAGATGCCGCTCGGGCGGCCGAACTGCCTCCACTCCTCGAGGAAATTCCCTTCCTGATCGAAGATCTGGATGCGACTGTTGCCGCGATCGCCGATGAACAACCGTCCCCTGGAATCCATGGCGAGGGCGTGAGGCGTGTCGAATTCTCCGATGGCCGTCCCCTTCTTGCCCCAGGTCTTGATGAATTTCCCGTCCTTCGAGAACTTCACGATGCGCGCGTTGGATTCTCCGCCGTGTCCATCTGCCACGAAAATATCGCCGTTCGGAGCGGTGGTGACGTCCGACGGCCGGTTGAAGGTGTCCGGGCCGTCACCCGCGACACCCGCTCGGCCGAGCGTGAGCAACACCTTCCCGTCCGCGCTGAACTTGACGACCTGCTGTCCCTTTCCCTCTTTTCCGTCTGCGTCGGTGACCCACACGTTGCCGGCCTTGTCCACGTGGATGCCATG
>DATDGA010000163.1:0-3284 GCA_036522335.1 Burkholderiales bacterium | reverse complement strand
CCTCAAGCGCGAGGCCGCCACGAGGCTGACGTTCGACGGCGTCAACGATGCGCCGACGTGGTCGCCTGACAGTCAGCGCCTTCTCTTTAAACGTGTCGCAGCCGCCGATGACAGCATGTCTCTAGTCCCCTGGAAACGAATTAGCTTGTACAAGTCACCCCGGTCGTGATCTAGTGAGGAGATGGCCACGATTGGACGTCCCAAAGTCGCGTTGATGGTGACAGATTTCGAATGCCGGGAATTGGTGCGCTTGACGAAGCGGGCCCACGTGAATCGCGCCCTCGCGTTTCGCGCTCGCCTCGTACTCGCGTGCACGGAGGGGATCCCGAATACAGCGGTGGCGCGTCGCCATCGGACGTCGAATGCGACGGTCGGAAAATGGCGGGCCCGCTTCGTGGAGCATCGGCTGGACGGTTTGTATGATGAGCCCCGCATCGGGGCGCCACGGACCATCTCCGACGAGGCCGTCGAAGCCGTGATCGTGAGGACCCTGGAGACGCTGCCGAAGGGCGAGACGCACTGGAGCACGCGCACGATGGCCGCGAAGGCGGGGCTGAGTCATACGATGGTGGGGCGGATCTGGCGCACGTTTGGGCTCAAGCCGCACATCACGCGCTCGTTCAAGATCTCGCCCGACCCCCAGCTCGTGGATAAAGTGCGGGATGTCGTCGGTCTGTATATGAATCCGCCACACAACGCGGTGGTGTTCGCCTTCGACGAGAAGTCGCAGATTCAGGCGCTCGAGCGGGCCCAACCGATCTTGCCCATGGATCTCGGCCAGCCCGAACGGCGGACCGGCAACTACCTCCGGAATGGCACCCTCGATCTGTTCGCCGCCCTTAATGTGGCGACGGGCGAAGTGCTGGCTCGGTGCAAGCAACGACATCGCGCGCAGGATTTCGTGGCGTTCCTGCGGGAGATCGACGCGCACGTCACGCCCGGCCTGACGGTCCACGTCATCTTGGACAACCTGTCGGCCCACCGGACGCCGGCGGTGAACCGCTGGTTGCTCCGGCATCCGCACATCCATTTTCATTTCACGCCCACCTATGCGTCGTGGCTGAACTTGGTGGAGCGATTCTTCGGACTGCTCACCGAGAAGGCGCTCAGGCGCGGCTCTCATACCAGCATTCCGCAGCTACGAGAGGCGATCCTCGCCTACGTCGACGCGCACAACGAGAACAAAAAGCCGTTTCAGTGGACGAAGACCGCCGATGAGATTCTCGACAAGATGCGGCGCTTTGGCATTCGCACTCAGCAGGTTCACGGTGCATGATTAGACTTTTGCTAGGAATCACGATTCCAGGGGACTAGCAGGCTGCGGAAAAAGTGAGTCGAGAAGGGATCGACAGATCGCTCAAGTCGTACTACGATGCTCCCACAGTTCTCAAGGGAGCGACGATCATGCGAGGACACGACGAGCAGACCAGCCACATGTTTAGCTATCTGTCGCCTGAGCAACGCGTCCCGGCGGATCATCCGTTGCGGGCCATTCGTCAGATGACGGACCGCGTCCTCGCGAAGTTGTCCCGGCAGTTCACACGGATGTACTCGACCATCGGCCGGCCGTCGATCCCGCCGGAACAGCTGCTCCGGGCTCTGTTGCTCCAGGTGCTGTACACGGTGCGCAGCGAGCGGATGCTGATGGAGCAACTGGAGTACAACCTGCTGTTCCGGTGGTTTGTCGGGCTGAATATGGATGACCCGGTCTGGGATCCGACGGTGTTCACCAAGAATCGGGATCGGCTGTTGGCAGCGGACGTGGCGGCGCTGTTCTTCCAGCAGGTCCTGGACGAAGCCAAGGCCCGGGACTTAGTCTCGGACGAACATTTCACCGTCGATGGGACGTTGCTGGAGGCGTGGGCGAGTTTGAAGAGTTTCAAGACGGTGGGTGCGGACGATCAGCCGCCGGCGGACGATCCCGGTAATCCGACGGTGAATTTTCACGGTGAGACCCGGAGCAATGCGACGCATGCCTCGACGACCGATCCCGACGCCATGCTGGCGCGCAAGGGCGCGGGGAAAGAGGCCAAATTGAGTTATAGCGGCCACGTGCTGATGGAGAATCGCAACGGGTTGGTCGTCGACGCAGTCGTAGATCTGGCGACGGGGACCGCCGAACGTGACGCCGCGTTTGCGATGGCGGCGCAGATTCCCGGTGAGGGACGCGTCACCATCGGGGGTGACAAGAATTACGATACGGCCGACCGGGTCGAGCAGTGGCGGGGCCTAAACGTCACGCCCCACGTGGCCCAGAATAACAAGCGACGACGGAGTGCGATCGACGAGCGGACCACGCGGCACCCAGGCTATCTGATCAGTCAGACGAAGCGGAAGCGCGTCGAAGAGATCTTCGGCTGGTTGAAGACCGTCGGCGGGTTGCGGAAACTGCGTCATCGAGGGTTGGAGCGGGTGGCGTGGATGTTCACGTTCGGCGTGGCCGCCTACAACTTGGTCCGCATGCGGAACCTGGCATCGGCGCAAGCCTGAGACCTTCAGGGGAGTGGTGTGCCTGAACGGTTCATTCGGGCCACGCGCCGACCGGATCGAACCCGTTATGCACGCATCATCGATCACCGGGCGTTGTCTGACGCATCGCCACCGATCCATTCGCTTGTCGCACTCACTTTTTCCGCAGCCTGGCAGTGAAGCTTCGCCTCAAACCGACGAGTGAGAGCGGTGTTCCATCGAAATAACCGGGCGGTATGTCGGAGCCCGGCTCCTTCGCAACCCGGCGAACCTTCAGGGCTCGGCCGCTGCGCGGCCGTTTTTGATGTTGGGACCGATTCAGAGACCGGCGTCCTCCTGGAGGAGTACCATCATCGACCTTCCCGCCAAGGAGGGTCAGATGACGCCCAACATCGCCGACATTATCCGTCACCACGTCTCGCTCGAAGTGCGCTGCATCGACCGGCTGTACCTGCATGCCTACATGCCGAAGCTGCAGACCTCCGGCGGCCTGTGCTACTTCCTGCGGGACCATCTCGGCCATCCGATTCCGTCGCCCGCGCTGTTCAAGCCGATGCACGATCGCTTCGTCGCGGCCGTCGAGCAGTTCGTGAGCGACCACGCGATCCCCGTCGTGCGCTTCGAGGCCGGTCAGGACAAAGATGCCATTGCCACCGCGCATCGCGCGCGGTTCACGGCCCGCGAGGGGGTCGTCATGCTCGGCATCGCCCAAGAGAAGATGCGGTCCTTCAAAGCCCATAAACAGTCCGGGCCGGGCGTGAAGGTCCGCTTCGAGTTCTCGCGCCAGTGGGTCGCCGTCAATCAGTACTACTTCT
>DATDGA010000162.1:0-10515 GCA_036522335.1 Burkholderiales bacterium | reverse complement strand
CATCCAGACGCTGCTCGCCATCGTCGATGCGCAGCGCGAGTACGCCGCCGCCGACGCCGACAGGAACGGCTTCAACGACTACGCGCGAAAATTCATCTCGAGCGAAGGCAAGAAGGACGGCCTCTACTGGCTGGTGAAATCAGGCGAGCCTCAGAGCCCGCTCGGGCCGCTCGTGGGCGCCGCGGCCCGCGAGGGCTACAAGACCGGCGCGGCGCCGGCGCCTTATCACGGGTACCGCTATCGAATGCTCACGGCGCAAGGCAAGGATGCGCCCGGCGGCGCCTACGACTACCTCGTGAAGGACAGGTTGATCGGCGGCTTCGCCGTTGTCGCCTACCCCGCGAAATACGGCGTCTCGGGCGTGATGACCTTTCTGGTGAATCACGACGGCGTGGTCTACGAGAAGGATCTCGGTCCCGCGACGGAGGCGCAGGCCGTCAAAATGCGGCGCTTCAATCCCGACAAGACATGGAAGAAGACTCGGGAAAACTGAACCGCGCCCATGCGCCGCAAGCCCCACCCTCTGAGCGACCTCTCCCCCGGCACCAGTCTGCTGCCGATCCCTTTCAGCCTGTCGCTGCTCGCCTGCGCGCTGTTTGCGGCGACGATGGCGCTCGACCTCGCGGCCTTTCAGGGAGCGTTCGCGCTGCCCGTCTGGCTGTCGGTCGGAAACATCGACGACGCCCGGGCCCTGCTCGGCGCATTTCTCGGAGCGGTGAGCACGGTCCTCGCGCTGATCTTCTCGGTCAGCCTCCTGGTGTTTTCCGCGGCGGCAACCCAGTTCGGCCCGCGCCTCATGTACCGCTTTCTGCGCGACCGGATGATGCAGTTCACGCTGGGATTGTTCGTCGCCACCTTCCTCCATGCGTTGCTCACCATCATCGCGGTTCGCCAGCAGGGCACGATGGAATTCGTACCTCAACTCACGGTGCTCACGACCTGCGTCCTGGTCGTGCTCAGCTTCGGATGCCTGGTGGCCTTCAACAACAACATCGCGTCGTCGATCCAGACGAACAACGTGCTGCCCAGAATCGTCGACGACCTGAAAAGCTCGCTGATCGAGGTATCCGACCTTCGCTGTCGGCTTGAAGTTGCAAATTTTTACTTGGATCAAATGGCAGGCACTGGTACCGTATCACATTCAAAAAAAGTGTTCGCCGTGATAGGCTTCGCCGTCCAAATTCGTAACGCCGCGACATCTTGACGCGGCGACATGAACCGATGTGGCAACCTCAGAGACAGGACCAAAGGAGATGAAAATGAACCGACCGGGATTGCGCACTGTATACGTTGTGCTCGCTGCGGCCGCCATGGCGGGCGGCTGCGTCAGCAAAGGCGACTACGAGAAGCTGGAGGCCGAGAAGAACCAACAGATCGACACGCTGCAGAAGCAGCGCGGCGGACTCCAGGAGCAGGTGCAGGTCCTGCAGACGCAGCGCTCGGGGCTCGAGCAGCAGCAGGCGGATCTGCGCAAGCAGATCGACGCCCTCGAGCAGCAGAAGGCGCAATTGCTGGCCGCCAGCCAGCAGAACAAAACGCAATACGACGCGCTGGTGCAGAACCTGACCGAGGAAGTCAAGAAAGGCGAGCTCCAGGTGAGGCAATACAAGGACATGCTGACGGTGGATGTAGCCGAGCAGATGTTCTTCGATTCCGGCAAGGCGGACCTCAAGGTCTCCGGCAAAGCGGTCCTGAAAAAGGTCGGCGAGGCGCTGAAAGGCTACGAGGACAAGGTCATCCGGATCGTCGGCCACACCGACAACGTGCCGATCAGCAAGTCGGCGCAAAAGATCTTTCCTTCCAACTGGGAGCTTTCGGTCGCGCGCGCGACCACTGTCGTGCGCTACCTGCAGGAAGCGGGCATCCCGCCCGAGCGCATGGTCGCCTCGGGCCGCGCCGAATACCAGCCCGTCGCATCGAACGACAGCGCCGAAGGTCGGAAGAAAAACCGCCGCATCGAGATCACGCTGATCGACCGGAACTTGGTGCAGGAGGCCGCTCCGGGGCAGAAGTGAGGCGCGCGTAAAGCATCCACAGCGCATCGGCAGAAATGAATACGATGCGCCTCTGAAGCGGGTCGCCAGTCGGCTGTGAAGGTAGCGGCATCCCGCCGGCAACGCCACGCACGCCCTTTTTTCCCTTGTCCGCATCGCGCGTCCTCGCTCACATCGCGTTAGGCGTCGCGATGGCCGGCTGCGCTGGCCTGCCGAGGAATGTAGAGCGCGTCGCCCGGGGCCGAGGGGGAGCGCGAGGAAAAGGAAGGCGTGCGTCACGGCATGGCGGCAGCTCGGGAGCGAGTCTGCACGCGAAGACCTTCGCGGCGGACCGGAGCAGGATCTTCGTCGGATCGTTCAACCTCGACCCACGCTCGGCGATGTTACAACTTGACTCGGGCAAGCGATGTGTGCGAGACGGTCGAACGAAGGTTATTGGAGCGTAAGTTGCGTGAAAAGGATGCGCCGGGCAATTGGACCAAAGTCCAATGCTCCACTCAGCCTCCGAGCAAGTAGGATGTCGACCGGAGATCTCGGGTCGTGCGACGGTGATGCTCGATTCTGCACGCCAGCGGGACCTTACGCGTTTGACGTTTTCGACTTGCACGCAACGGGGGAACGGAGCATGATTTTCGGCCCATACGATCGCCCGGCATCCGGTTCCCGGCACTCGGGAAGCCGATTTCAACCAATGAACAAGAACAGGAAGCAGGTGGTGCGCATCAGATTTCTGCTGGCCATCGGGGTCTGCGTCGCCGCGGCGGGATGCTCCAAGGAGGAGCCGGCCGCGCAGCGCCCTGCGCCGGTGGTCACGATCATGGCCGTGACGCCGCAGGCGATCCCGTTCAGCGCGACGTTCGTCGCGCAAACCGAAAGCTCCCGCCAGGTCGATATCGTCGCGCGGGTATCGGGCTTTCTCGACAAGATCGCCTATCCGGAAGGCGAGCTGGTGAAGGAAGGGCAGTTGCTCTTCCAGCTCGACCCGAAGCCGTTCGAGGCGCAGGTCGAGGCGGCGAAAGGCGAGGTGCTCGCCCAGCAGGCGCGCTTCACGACCGCGGATTCGAACCTCAAACGCATCAAGCCGCTCGCCCAGCAGAACGCCATGTCGCAAGCCGACCTCGACAAGGCTCAAGGGGAATACGACGCGTCCAGGGCGGCGGTGTTCTCCGCGCAGGCGAAACTGAAGCAGGCCGACCTCAATCTCGGCTACACCACGATACGCTCGCCCGTGACTGGCTTCTCCGGCCGCGCCCTGCAGCGGCAGGGAGCATACATCAACGCCGTGGGTGAAAGTGCCAAGCTTTCCTACGTCGCCGCGGTCGAGCCGATGTGGGTGAACTTCAGCATGTCGCAGAACCAGCTGGCGCAGATCCGGGATCTGGTGCAGAAGGGGCAGCTCGTCCCGCCCAAGAACCAGGACTTCCAGGTCGAGCTGATCCTGTCCGACGGCAAACCTTACGCGTACACGGGCAAGATCAACTTTACGGATCCGACCTTCAGCCAGGACACCGGCTCGTTCCTGGTGCGCGCGGTGTTGCCGAATCCGAAGAGGGAGCTGCGGCCCGGGATGTTCGTCACCGCCAACGTGAAAGGCGGGACGCGGCCGAACGCGGTCATCGTGCCCCAGCTCGCCGTGCAGCAGGGCTCCAAGGGCCATGTCGTCTATGTGGTCAAGGAGGACGGCACAGCCGAGCTGAGGCCGGTGGTGGTCGGCGATTACTCCGGCGAGAAAGGCATTCTGATCGCGAGCGGCCTGCAGGCCGGCGACCGCATCGTGGTCGACGGCGCGTTGAAAGTCGTTCCCGGGCAGCCGGTGAAGATCGCCGAGCCCGGAGCCGCCGCGTCCGGTAAGGCGGAGGACGGCGGCAAGGCGGCGAAGGGCGCGGACGCGGCAAAGAAGTAGACGTGTTCACCCACTTTTTCATCGACCGGCCGATCCTTTCGTCGGTCATCTCGCTCCTCATCGTGCTGGCGGGCGCGGTGTCGATGTCGGTGTCGCCGATCGAGCAGTATCCCGACATGTCCCCGCCGCAGGTGACGATCACCGCGATCTATCCGGGCGCGACCGCCGAGGTCATCGCCAACAACGTGGCAGCGCCGATCGAGGTCCAGCTCAACGGCATCGACAATCTCCTCTACTACTACTCGACCAGCTCTTCGAGCGGCAACGCGGAAATCGTGGTGGTGTTCCGGCCCGGCAGCAACCCCGACATCAACCAAGTCAACGTGCAGAACAAGCTCAGCCAGGCCACGCCGTTCATACCCCAGGCGGTGACCCAGCAGGGGCTGATCGTCGACAAGAAATCGCCGAGCATCATGATGGTGGCATCGGTGTACTCGCCCGACGAGCGCTACAACGCCGCGTACATCGACAATTACACCAATCTGTACGTGCTCGAGGAGCTGAAGCGCATTCCGGGCGCGAACCGCTCGCAGGTGTTCGGGTCGCCCGATATCGCGATGCGGGTGTGGCTGCGCCCCGACCGCATGGCGCAGCTGGGGATCAACGTCCAGGATGTTTCCGCCGCGCTCCAGAGCCAGAACCAGGCTTTCGGGATCGGCCAGATCGGAGCGCCGCCTGCACCTCCCGGAACCGACCAGCAATTCGTCGTGACCGCGCAAGGTCTGCTCAGCAAGCCCGAGGAATTCGAAAACATCATCGTGCGCGCGGAGAAGGAAGGCGTGGCGAGCGTGCGCATCCGCGACATCGGCCGCGTCGAGCTCGCCAAGCGCGATTATTCGATGGCGAGCCGCATGAATGGCAAGACGGCCACGACCATCGGCATCTACCAGCAGCCGGGGGCGAACGCGGTGGACACCGCGCGGTCGGTGCGCAAGAAGATGGAAGAGCTGAAGGCCAAGTTCCCCACCGGCCTGGACTACAAGATCGTCCTCGACACCAGTCAGTTCACGCTGTACTCGATCGAAAAGGTGGTGCACACCTTTTTTGAGGCGGTGATTCTCGTCGTCCTCGTGGTGTTCGTCTTCCTGCAATCGCTTCGGGCGACCGCGATCCCGATTCTGGCGGTGCCGGTATCGATCGTCGGCACTTTCGTTGGCATGCATCTGCTCGGCTTCTCGATCAACATGCTGACCATGTTCGGCATGATCCTGGCGATCGGCCTGGTAGTCGACGACGCAATCGTCGTCGTGGAAAACGTCGAGGTGAACATCTCGCAGAAGGGGCTGGCGCCGCTCGAAGCGGCAAAGCAGGCCATGACCGAGATCGCCGGCGCCCTGATCTCGATCGTGCTGGTGCTCCTGGCCGTGTTCCTGCCGGTCGCGTTCCTCGGCGGGGTGACCGGTACGCTCTACAAGCAGTTCGCCATCACCATCGCGATCTCGATGGTGATTTCCGGGATCATGGCGCTCACGCTCTCGCCGGCGCTCGCCGCCATCATCATCAAGGCGCATCACGGCAAGAAGAACCGCGTGTTCCAGGCGTTCGAGGACGGTTTCGAGCGCGTGCGGCGGGGTTTCCTTCATGGCGTGGACGCGACCCTGCGGGCATGGCCGATCGCTCTCGGCATCTTCGCGGCAGTCATCGCCGGAATACTGCTCATGTTCCGGGTCCTGCCGTCCAGCTTCGTGCCGGACGAGGACCAGGGTTACTTCTTCGTGGTGACGCAGATCCAGGACACGGCGAGCCTGGACGTCACGACCCGATTCAGCTCGAAGCTGGAAGAGATCCTGCTGAAGGACCCCGCGGTGCAGGACGTGGGCACGGTGAACGGCTACAGCTTCATCGATGGACAGCAGAACAACAGCGCCGCGGTGATGTTCGGCCTGATGAAACCGTTCGACGAGCGCAAGGACCCGAAGCTCTTGTCGTTCGACACGCTCAAGCGGCTGAACGTCCAGTTCTCCGGCATGCGCGACGGCGTCGCCTTCGCGGTGAATCCCCCCTCGATCCCCGGACTGGGCACGACCGGGGGTTTCGAGTTCTACGTCCAGAACCGAGGCACGGGGGATCCGAGGGTCACCGACGATGCCGTGAAGGCGTTCATCGCCAAGGCGCGGCAGCGGCCCGAGTTGCAGGGCGTCAGCACCACGTTTCGTGCCAACAGCCAGCAGCTGTTCGTGGACCTCGACCGGAACAAGGCCGAGGTGCTGGGCGTGCGCGTCGGCGACGTGTTCACGGCGATGCAGGCGCTCTTCGGCTCGCAGGTCGCCGGCCAGTTCTCCCAGTTCAGCCGCGTGTGGTTCGTCATCGTCCAGGCCGACGCCGATTACCGCGCCAATCCGGACGACTTCCGCAAGGTCTACATACGCGCCGCCAACGGGGCGAACATTCCCCTGTCGACGCTGATCACGACGCGCTACGTCGCTTCTCCCAAGCTGGTCACGCGTTTCAACGGTTTTCCGGCGGTCAAGATCACCGGCAACCCTGCGCCGGGATTCAGCTCCGGCCAGGCGATCAGGGCGATGGAGGAAGTCGGCGGTGAAACCCTGCCGGGCGACTTCGCCTACGCCTGGGCCGGGCAGGCGCTGCAGGAAAAGGAATCGGGGAGCACTTCTTCCTCGGCGTTCATATTCGGGCTGATCGTGGTGTTCCTGCTGCTCGCCGCGCAGTTCGAGAAATGGACGCTGCCCATCGCCGTGGTGCTGACGGTGCCCTTCGCGGTGCTCGGCGCGTTGCTGCTGACCTGGGTGCTGCGTCTGGAGAACGATGTCTACTTCCAGGTCGGGCTGGTGACGCTGGTCGGGCTCGCCGCGAAGAACGCGATCCTGATCTGCGAGTTCGCCATCGAGCGGGTGCACAAGGGCATGGCACCGCGCGAGGCGGCGATCGAGGCGGCGGGCCTGAGGCTGCGCGCCATCGTGATGACGTCATTCTCTTTCATCCTCGGCTGCGTCCCGCTCGCGATCGCGAGCGGCCCGGGCGCGAACAGCCTGCGGGCGATCGGCACCGGCGTGATCGGCGGCATGCTCTTCTCCACCCTGATCGCGATCTTCTTCGTTCCGCTCTTCTTCTGGTTCCTCGAGTCGGCGAGCGAGAAGTTCGCAAGCAAGAAGGCTCCCGGCGGGGGCGCGGCGAAAGGATCCGCGCACGCCAAACGGGAAGGCGATTGAAGTGAAGGGCTCGGGCCTAGCACTTCTCGCCGCGGCGCTGCTCGCGGCCTGCGCGGTCGGCCCGGATTACAAGCGGCCGCAGATCGAGGCACCGGGTGAATGGCGGATCGACTATCCCAAGGCGGCCGAAATCGCGAACACGCAATGGTGGAAGCAGTTCGGCGATCCCACGCTCGACCAGCTCATCGAAACGGCGCTGCGGGAGAATCTCGACGTCCAGGCCGCCTCGGCGCGGATCGACCAGTTCCTCGGTATGCTCTCAACCACGCGATCGCAGTTCTTCCCGCAGTTTGGCTACGGCGCCGACGCGAGCCGCAACCGCGCCAGCCAGGCCGGTCCGACTCCGCTCGCGCCCGGCACGAATACCAACTACTCGCTCTATCAGGGCGCGCTCAACGCGTCCTGGCAGATCGATCTCTTCGGCCGCGTGCGGCGGCAGAGCGAGGCCGCGCAGGCGCAAGTGTACGCGAGCGAGCAGGGCCGGCGCGGGGTGATCCTGTCCGTGGTGTCCACCGCAGCGGTGAGTTATGTCGCGCTGCGCGCGCTCGACCGTGAGCTCGAGATCGCGAGCGCCACCGCAAGGAACTACGCCGACACCAAGGCGCTCTTCCAACTGCGCTTCGCGGGCGGGGTGGTGTCGGAGGTCGAGCTCGCGCAGATCGAGTCGCAGTATCAGCAGGCGCTCGCCGCGATCCCTTCGCTCGAGCAGAGCATCGCCGCGCAGGAGAACCTGATCTCGGTCCTGCTCGGCCGCAATCCCGGCGCGATTCCGCGCGGCAAGTCCATCGACGAGCTGGTTCCGCCGGCCATCCCCGCCGGCCTGCCCTCGGAGCTCCTCGAGCGCCGTCCCGACATCCTGCAGGCGGAGCACAACCTCGTGGCCGCGAACGCGAGCATCGGCGTGGCCAAGTCGCTGTACTTTCCGTCGATCTCGGTCACCGGACTGTTCGGCTCGGTCAGCACGGCGGCGAGCGCCTTCCTCACGGGGCCGGCGCAGACCTGGTCGGTCGGCGCGAACCTCGCCGGGCCGATCTTCACCTTCGGCGGGATCGGCGGCCAGGTGCAGAGCGCCGAGGCCGGCCAGCAGGAAGCGATGCTCTTCTACCGGCAGACCATACTCAACGCGTTGCGCGAGACCAACGACGCGCTGACGGGTTCCCAGAAGAAGCGCGAAGAAGCCGAGGCACAGGCGAGGCGGGTGCGCGCCCTGCGCGACTACGCCCGGCTCTCGCGCTTGCGCTTCGACAACGGCGTGGTGAGCTACATCGAGGTGCTCTTCGCCGAGAACGAGCTGTTCGCGGCCGAGCTGACGGCGGTGAACACCCAGGCCGAGCGCTACTCCCAGCTCATCAACGTCTACAAGGCGGTGGGTGGAGGCTGGGTGGACGAAGCGGACAAGCTCACGCCCAAACCTCGGACTGCGAAGTGACGGGCGGCGATCGCCGTCGATGGAAATCGTGCGAGCTTGCGGCGCACATCCTTGAACCCGAGCTTTCTCTTTCGATGCTGATACTTCGTCCTCCGAGGTGATCGTGTTGCACCTGGAACTATCACGCCGCGATATCGCACTGATCGTCCTTCCACTTGCGGTACTGCTCGCCGTTGCATTCTGGGGCGCCGCGCGCTACGTTCAGCCGGCGCCGCCCAAGGTCGTCGTGATGGGCACGGGGCCCATCGACGGCGCGTACCACGCCTTCGCGCAGCGCTACAAGGCCGTCCTCGCAGAATACGGCGTCACCCTGGAGCTCGTGACTTCGGCCGGCTCCGTTGAGAACCTCGAGCGACTCAAGAGCGGCCAGGGTGGCATGTCCGTGGCGCTGGTCCAGGGCGGGCTCGCGAACGCCGAGAACGCGCCCGGGCTGGTGACGCTGGGCAGCGTGTTCTACGAGCCGAATTGGCTGTTCTACAAGAGCAAGCAGACTCTGGATCTGGGCAGTCAGCTGCGCGGCAAGCGCATTGCGATCGGAGCTCCGGGGAGCGGGTCGAGGGCGGTCGCCCTGCACGTGTTCCGCGAAACCGGCCTGGCGGAGCCGCCCACCGTCCTGCGCGAGATCGGCGGACTGGCCGCGGCGAAGGCCCTGGAGGAGGGCGAGGTCGACGCGGTGTTCTTTATGGCCGCGCCCGACGCGCCGGGCGTTCAGCGCCTGCTCAAGGCACCGGGAGTGCGTCTCCTCAATACGAAGCGCGCCGAAGCGTTTGCGCGGCGCATGCCGTTTCTCCACAAACTCACTTTGCCCGAAGGGGTTGTCGACCCTGCGCGCAACATCCCTCCCAAGGACATCACGCTGCTCGCCGTTACGGCAAACCTCGTTGCCGTGGAGGATCTCCATCCGGTGATCGTCGAACTGATTCTGGAAGCGGCGAAGAAAGTGCACGGCGGCCCGGGACTGTTCCAGTACCTGGGCGAATTTCCCGCGCCGCACGACCTCGATCTCCCGCTGTCGCCGGACGCGGAGCGCTTCTACAAGAGCAGTCCGTCGGTTCTGAGGCGCTACCTGCCCTTCTGGGCGGCAGTTTGGGTGAATCGCTTCATCGTCGTCGTCATTCCGCTGCTGATTGTCGTGATCCCGGTTTTTCGCAGCATTCCGGCACTCTATCGCTGGCGCATGCGCCGCAACATCTACCGCTGGTACGGCGAGTTGCGCTTCACTGAAAATGCCGTGCGGCGCGGCGAAGGCGATCCGGAGGCGCAACTCGCGCGCCTCGACCGGATCGAGCAGCGGCTCGACCGGATGCGCGTCCCGATCGCCTACGCGGCCGAGTTCTATATTCTGCGCTCGCATATCCAGTGGGTGCGAAACCTGCTCCGGGAACCGCCTTCGAAGAGCTGATTGCGGCGCCGGAACGGAGCGCTCTGATCCTTTGTCAGAAGCTTGCGTTCATGCTGAGCAGCGGCCCCTGGAATGTCTGGTTGAATTGCACGGTCTTGTCGGGACCGCTGTGCGTGAGCGTGATGAACAGGCTGCGGTACCCCAGCCCGAACCCCACATGGCGGAAGGGCTGGTACCTGAGGTCGACGGCAATGCTGCTGATGTTGCCGTCGTAATGGTCGTACGACATGGAAAACCGGTCGAGGTGGCCGCCGACGGCCCACTCGTCGGTCAACGCGAATATCCCATAGACGCTGAGCACCGGCAGCGGCGCGAGCACGTTCCCTGCTTCCGAACCGGAGGACGCGGTGCTGAGGCTTGCATGGTATTTGGCCAGGTGCAAGCCGAATGCCGCACCCAACTCCTTGTCGGCGGTCCGGAAGAAGGAGTACCCGACGGACACTCGGGTATCGGAGAAGTCGAACCTCGAGTCCACCTGGCTGTTGATCGGGAATACCTGCCCGCCCCATGTGATGTCGCGATCCAGCGTCCTGCTGCCGCTGCGGTTGAGCTCGAAGTACTCCGCCTCGACGCGCCAGCGATCGGCGAACCTGTATCGGGCGAAGAAATCCGGCGCG
>DATDGA010000161.1:0-4060 GCA_036522335.1 Burkholderiales bacterium | reverse complement strand
GGGGAAGGCGCCCGGCCTGTACGACATGCAAGACGTCCTCGGACTTCGCTAGGCAGGGCCTGCTCGTCCTCAACTTGTGTGCTTCAGCGTTCGCAGGGCCTGCTGTGTCCACACGTGGTCGATGGCCTCGAGCAATTCATCGGCGCTCTTGTAGCGACCGCTGGGGTCGATGGCAATCATCCGGTCGAGCAGCTGCTGATACTCGGCCAGTGAGTCGGGGAGCTTTGGCCGCGGCGCGCTGACGTGTTGCGCGATCACTCCCGACACGGATTCGGCCTCGAACGGACGTTGGCCCGTGAGCATTTCGTGAAATATGACTCCCAGGGAGTAGATATCGGACTGCGCCGTCGCCGGGCTGCCTTCGATCTGCTCCGGGGAAACGTAATAGGGAGTGCCGTAGAGTTCGCCTTGCCGCGTGCGCCCCAGGTTTTCCCCGAGCCGCTTTGCGATTCCGAAATCGGCGAGAGCGATGCTTCCGTCGGCGCGTGCCATGAGATTGGCGGGCTTGATGTCGCGGTGGATGATTCCGCGGTTGTGAATCTCGCGTAGCGCGTTCGCAGCCTGCGCGAGCAGCGACAAGGATTGCCGTGCGCTCAGCCCGTTGGGAATGATTTCGGCGAGGCTGCCTCCGGGAAAATACTCCATGGCGATGTACGCGTGGCGGTCGCTGAATCCGCGGTCGTAGATCTTGACCACGTTGGGGTGATCGATCGCCGAGATGATGTCGAACTCTTGCACGAATCTCTGCAACAAGGTTTCGTTCAGACCGGAGGCGGCATTGAGGATCTTGAGGACGACCTGCTGGCGATCGCTTTCCCGCTCGGAGAGGTAGACCACCGAGGAGCCGCCTTGACCGATCTTCGAGAGTACGTGATACCCCTGGACCGAAATGCGCTTTTCACCGAATTCGCTCGTGATAATGCTCAAAGTGATGCCCAACGCCGCCTTCGCGGCGTCGGCGGCGATCCGGGCGTTTGCGGCGAGCGCCTCGCGCATGTCCTCCGGAATTTGCACTGAGGCCCTGTCGTCGTCGCCCGCAGCGATGCCGATGATTTCGGATGCTTCTGTGGGTATGCTGCGTCCCCGCAGCTGAACCGTCCGGCGCGTTCCGACGACGACCGCCGAACCGGCGGCCTTGACGGTCGCCTCGCTTGCGACCACGGCCCAGCCCAGCTCCTTGGTCTGACCTTCCAGGCGCGAAGCGATATTGACGCTGTCGCCGATCACCGTAAGCTCTCCGCGTCCCGGCGTGCCGACATGACACAGCAGCACTTCGCCGGTGTGTATGCCTACCCCGATGGAAAATTCAGGGAGGTTCAGCGAGGCATGACGCTGCTTGACCCATTCGCGGAATTCACGCGCGGCGAGCTGCATGCCCAGGCCGGCCCGTACCGCCCGGCGTGCGTGAGACTCACCCTTTTCGTTCGGACGTGCCTCGAACAGAGCCATAAGGCCGTCACCGATGAATTTCATGATGACGCCCTGACAGCGGATGATCGGCGCGCAGGCAGTCCCGAGATAGGCATTGAGCAGCTCCGCGATCTCGTCGCTGGTAAGCCGCTCCGAATACGTCGTGAAGTTTCGGATGTCCGAGAACAGCACCGTCGCGTCGGAAATCCTGCCCGTGACGTTGCTGGCCTCGGCGTTCTCGAGCGCCGCGGTGCCGTCGCCGCCGGCGATTTTTTCCCGGAACTTTTCCGTGAGCTGGTCCTGCTGCGGGACGAGTCGCGCCGCCAGCGCCTGTGTCAGGTTTTCGAATTTCTTCAGACGGCTGTTCACCGCTTCCATCAGCTCGTTGCGGGTGAAGGGTTTCGGGAGGTAGTCGTCCGCGCCCAAATTCATGCCGCGGCGCATGCTGGAGCGATCGTCGAGCGCGGTGAGGAAGATGAAGGGAATTTCGGCAAAACGCGGCTCCGCTCGCAAGGCCTCGAGCACAGCGAATCCATCCATCTCCGGCATCATCACGTCGCACAGGATCAGGTCCGGCGGATCGCGGCGCGCCAGTTCCAGGCCGATCCGGCCGTTTTCCGCGCCGGACGCGGCATAGCGCTCGACCTTCAGCATCAGCATGATGTTGTTGCGAATGCTGGGCTCGTCCTCGATGACGAGGACTTTCTTTGGTGATTCCCCAGCCATCAGCTCACCTCGACCGGCTGCTCGACCGGCCTCAGAGGAAGGATCACGGTGAAGCGGGTTCCGGAGCCGACTGCGCTCGTAAGGCTGATCTCCCCGCCGTGAAGCTCCACCGCCTTCTTCACGATCGCAAGGCCGAGCCCCGTTCCGGGGCGATTTTCGACGTTCGACGCGCGATGAAAGCTCTCGAACATCCGCGGCTGGTCTTCCACAGGGATCCCGATCCCGCGATCCTGAATCTCGATCGCTGCCTGCTCTTCGCGCCGGGCGAGTGAAAGAGTCACTTCGCTGCCCGGTGGGGAATATTTCACTGCATTCGAGAGGAGGTTGTTCAAGATATGCCGCAGCAACCGCTCGTCCATGAACGCCTCGGTGCGGTCAAAGCGGTCATCGAGGGTGATGACGTGCTGCCTGCCTTGTGCGATGCGAAACTCCGACACGACCTTGTTGCAGAGTTCGCTCAGGTCCAAGCTGCTCGGGTTCAACTTGAGCACGCCGGACTCGGCGCGGCCCAGAGTGAGCACGTCGTCGATCATCTCGCTCATGCGTTTTGCGCTGCTCTGGATGGTCTGCAGGAGGTTGAGCTTCTCGGCGGGGCTCAGACTCTCGGAGTAGTGCTCGAGCAATTCCGCTGATGACAAAGTGGTCGCGAGCGGTGTGCGGAATTCGTGCGAAGCAGTCGAGACGAATTTCGATTTCATCTCGGAGAGTTCCTTTTCGCGCTGCACTGCAGTCAGCAGTTCGGCCTCCGCGCGCTTGCGATCGTCGATGTCGACGTTGACGCCTGTCATGCGCAGCGCCCGGCCGCCCGCGTCGCGCTCGACAACTCTTCCGCGGCTCAGGCTCCAGACCCAGCCTCCGGCGAGGGTTTTGACCCGGGCCTCGGCAACATACTCGGACTTCCCGCCGTCCAGGCATTTGCTCAGGGCCTGCTTCACCTTGGGAAGATCATCGGGGTGCACCATTTGCGCCAATTCGTCGACGGTCCTAGTGCTGGTTTCCTTGCCCACTCTCAGGATGATGGCCCAGCTGCCGCCCAGGAAAACATTGGCTCTGAGCGCGTCCCAGTCCCAGATGAGGATATTGGCCGCCTGCAGAGCGAGGTCCAAGCGCTCCTTCGCTTCTTTGACCTCCTCGAGCAAGCGTTCGTTTTCCCGACCGAAGCGCAGCGTTTCGAGCAGCGCCCGGTTGGAGGACAGATATAGCGCCAGTAGCACGGCGGAAAACACCAGAATCAAGATCCCGGCAGAGGTGTTGAACGCACCGCCTTGGGAAAAAAGCAGGCCGATCAAAGGCGCGAAAATCGGCACGATAAGGCAGGCGAACGACTTGGGGCTGGGGGCAAGCGCTGGAGGCAACCCCATCGCCACACTGCCGATGAGGAACGGAAGGAGGATTTCGTGAAACTGCCCGTGCTCCGGATAGAGCAGCAGCACCGTAAGACCCCAAACCGTACCGATGAACGCGCTGGTCAGGCAGAAGAACCCTTCCCAGCGCGCCGCGCCTTCCGGCCCGGGCCGGCGAAGGCGGTAAGCGCGATTGAGGGCGATCCGCACGAGGCTCGCCAGTACCAGCCAGATCAGCCAGGCGACCAGCAGTTTGTCGCTGATATAACCCCAAAGGGCAAATCCCGCGACCGCCGAAGTCAGAAGGATCGCCGGAACATCGTTTCCCGACAGCCGGTAGAGGAGCGATACTCGCTGAGGCAGAAATTCGGCCGAGGGCAGGGCACCGACGGAGGCGCGCGATGTAGTCACATTCTGGTGAATCCTAAGAGGTGGTCAATTTTGGCACGGTTTAGCAAGCGGTGCCGTCTTGTGAAGGGGGAGCGGGCTCATTTGCCGGAAGATTGATGGGGCGGGGGAAATCACGATATACTTTTGAAGTTGGTAGTCCTCGGTCTCCTGGCGCAGATCGGGCGGGCCCA
>DATDGA010000160.1:0-6624 GCA_036522335.1 Burkholderiales bacterium | reverse complement strand
ACTGCCCGGGGCCGTCGATCCTGTTGAAGCCCGATGTCCCTGACGGTACACTGAATTTCTTGCGCCCCAGATTGTGACGGCTCGGTCGGCGATGCTTCCGGGCGGGTTGCGGCTGGGGTCGATTTATCTGGTCGATTAGATAGTTAGCATCTGCCGCGGGAGGCGCGGTAGAGGAGGTACGCGAGTGAGTCACAACCACCCACCCCAACAACAGGGCTTGTACAACCCCGCCAACGAGCACGACGCCTGCGGCGTCGGCTTCATCGCCCACATCAAGGGCAAGAAGAGCCACGCCATCGTCGACCAAGGTCTCCAGATCCTCAGAAACCTGACCCACCGCGGGGCGACCGGCGCGGATCCGCTGGCCGGTGACGGCGCGGGAATCCTGATCCAGATCCCGGACCAGTTGTTCCGGGAAGAGATGGCCAAGCAGGGCGCAACGCTGCCCCCGCCTGGGGAATACGGCGTCGGTATGGTGTTCCTGCCCAAGGAGCCGGCCTCACATCTGGCCTGCGAGTACGAGATCGAGCGCGCCATCAAGGACGAAGGCCAGGTCTTGCTCGGCTGGAGGGACGTCCCTGTGGACAACAGTGACCTTGCCGAGCCCGCCAAGCGGATCGAGCCGGTAATCCGCCAAGTGTTCATCGGGCGCGGCAAAGGGGTGACGGTTACCGATGCCTTGGAGCGCAAGCTATACATCGTCAGAAAGAGCGCGGGCCACGCTATCCAGGCGCTGAAGCTCGCGCACGGTAAAGAATTCTATGTTCCCTCGATGTCGGCGCGCACCGTGTGCTACAAAGGGATGCTGCTCGCGCACCAAGTCGGTGAGTACTACAAGGACCTGCAAGATGCGCGCGTCGAATCCGCGCTCGCGCTCGTCCACCAGCGCTTTTCCACAAACACATTTCCATCGTGGGATCTGGCGCATCCGTTCCGCCTGATCTGCCACAACGGCGAGATCAACACGCTACGCGGCAACGTCAACTGGATTCGCGCACGCCAGGGCGCGATTTCGAGCCCGGTCCTAGGACGCGATCTCGAAAAGATCTGGCCGCTGATCTATGACGGGCAGTCCGATTCCGCATCCTTCGACAACGCGCTAGAGCTGCTGGTCATGGGCGGGTACTCGCTCGCCCACGCGATGATGATGATGATCCCGGAGGCCTGGGAGAACCATACATTGATGGACCCGGCTCGGCGCGCGTTCTACGAGTACCACGCCGCAATGATGGAGCCCTGGGACGGCCCCGCTTCGATCGCATTTACCGACGGGCGCCAGATTGGTGCGACGCTCGACCGCAACGGCCTGCGGCCCTCGCGCTACATCGTGACCGACGACGACCTCGTGATCATGGGCTCGGAGTGCGGCTGCCTCCCGGTACCCGAGGAGAAAATCGTCAAGAAATGGCGGCTCCAGCCCGGCAAGATGTTTCTCGTGGACCTCGAAAAGGGCCGCATCATCGACGACAAGGAGCTGAAGGACACACTTGCCGGCACCCGACCCTACGCCGAGTGGATTGAGCGTATCCGCGTGAAGCTCGATGAAGTCGAGACCGAGAAGACGCCGCCCCTGAAAAGCGCGGTCCGCATGCTCGATCGACAGCAGGCGTTTGCGTACACGCAGGAAGACATCAAATTCATCATGGCGCCGATGGCGATGAATGGCGAGGAGCCCGTCGGCTCGATGGGCAATGACTCGCCTCTCGCGGTTCTGTCGAACAAGGACAAAACGCTCTACCACTATTTCAAGCAGCTCTTCGCGCAGGTGACCAATCCGCCGATCGACCCGATCCGCGAGGAGCTCGTGACATCGCTCGTGTCCTTCATCGGGCCGAAGCCGAACCTGCTCGGCATCGACGAGATGAACCCGCCGCTGCGCCTCGAGGTGTCCCAACCCGTGCTCGATTTCTTCGAAATGGAGAAGATCCGGCACATCGAGCGCTACACCGGCGGCAAGTTCCGCTCGCTGGAGCTGGACATCACTTATCCCCTTGCCTGGGGCAAGCAGGCGATCGAGGCGCGGCTCGCATCGTTGTGCGCCCAGGCCGAAGACGCAGTGCGCGCCGGCTACTCGATCATCGTGATATCCGACCGGCAGGTGGCAAGCGAACGGGTCGCGATCCCGGCGCTGCTTGCACTCTCCGCGATCCACCAGCACCTTGTGGCTAAAGGATTGCGCACGAGCGCCGGCTTGGTGGTCGAGACGGGCTCCGCGCGGGAAGTGCATCACTTTGCGCTGCTCGGCGGCTACGGCGCCGAGGCCGTGCATCCCTATCTGGCGATGGAGACGCTGCTCGAGCTTGCGGCGAAGGGCCAGTTCGGCCCGGACCTCGACGGCAGGAAGGCGATAAAGAATTTCGTCAAGGCGATCGGCAAAGGACTGAAGAAGGTGATGTCCAAGATGGGCACCTCGACCTACATGTCCTACACCGGGGCGCAGATCTTCGAGGCGGTGGGCCTCGCGAGCTCGCTCGTCGGAAAGTACTTCACAGGCACGACTTCATCGATCGAAGGAATAGACATTTTCCAGGTCGCCGAGGAGGCGATACGCATCCACCGGGCGGCATTCGATGACACCGATCCGGTGCTGCAGTCGATGCTCGACGCGGGCGGCGAATACGCCTGGCGCGTGCGCGGCGAAGAGCACATGTGGACTCCGGACGCGATCGCGAAACTTCAGTACTCGGCGCGGCAGAACTCCGCCCAGACCTACAAGGAATACGCGGCCATCATCAACGACCAGTCCCAGCGCCACATGACTTTCCGCGGGCTGTTCGAATTCCGGTTCGACGCGTCGAAGCCGGTCCCGATCGAAGAGGTCGAGCCGGCGTCCGAGATCGTCAAGCGCTTCTCGACAGGCGCCATGTCACACGGTTCGATTTCGGTCGAAGCGCACACGACGCTCGCGGTGGCGATGAACCGCATCGGCGGTAAATCGAACACCGGCGAAGGCGGCGAGGACCGCAAACGCTATGCGACGGTGAGGGCCGGCGAAACGCTACGCTCGCGCCTCGGAGCGAACCGCGTCGCACGCGATATCGAATTGCGCGAAGGCGATCTGCTCAAGTCCAAGATCAAACAGGTCGCCTCCGGTCGTTTCGGTGTGACGGCGGAGTACCTTGCCAGCGCCGAGCAGATCCAGATCAAGATCGCGCAAGGAGCCAAGCCGGGCGAGGGCGGCCAGCTTCCCGGACGCAAGGTCTCCGATTACATCGCCGAGATCCGCTACTCGACTCCAGGCGTGGAGCTGATCTCGCCGCCGCCGCATCACGACATCTATTCGATCGAAGATCTGGCGCAGCTGGTTCACGACCTGAAGAATGCGAATCCGTCCGCATCGATCTCGGTGAAGCTCGTCTCCGAGGTCGGCGTCGGCACCGTCGCGGCGGGCGTGTCCAAGGCCAAGTCCGACCACGTCACCATCTCCGGCCACGACGGCGGCACGGGCGCCTCGCCTTGGTCGTCGATCAAGCACGCGGGCACGCCCTGGGAGCTGGGGCTTGCCGAGACCCAGCAGACGCTGGTGCTCAATCGCCTGCGTGGCCGTATCGCCGTGCAAGTGGATGGGCAGATCAAGACCGGCCGCGACGTGATGATCGGCGCAATGCTAGGGGCGGACGAGTTCGGCTTTGCCACCGCGCCGCTTGTCGTGAGCGGCTGCATCATGATGCGCAAATGCCACTTGAACACCTGCCCGGTCGGCGTTGCGACTCAGGACCCGGTCCTGCGCAAGAAGTTCTCCGGGAAGCCCGAATACGTGGTGAACTACTTTTTCCTTGTCGCCGAGGAAGCGCGCGAACTGATGGCGCAGCTCGGGATCAGGAAATTCAGCGACCTGATCGGCCGCGCTGACCTGCTCGACACGAAGAAGGGCATTGAGCACTGGAAGGCGAAGGGACTGGATTTCGCAAAGATCTTCGCAATGCCGGACATGCCCGCGGAAGTGGCGCGCCGCCATTGCGAGCACCAGGATCACGGACTCGAAAAGGCCTTGGACAACCGGCTGATCGAGCTCGCGCAGCCCGCAATCGAGCGTGGTGAGAAAGTTTCGATCGACATGCCTATCCGGAACGGGAACCGTACCGTCGGTACGATGCTCTCGCACCAGATCGCGCGGCGCTATGGCCACGACGGACTACCAGACGGAACGATCAACATTCGATTCGCGGGCTCCGCCGGCCAGAGCCTCGGTGCTTTCCTCGCGAAGGGTGTTACCCTCGAAGTGATCGGCGATACCAACGACTATTGCGGAAAGGGTCTCTCAGGTGGACGGATCATCGTTTCTCCCTCGCCCAAGTTCCGCGGCGAGCCCACCGAGAACATCATCACCGGCAACGTGGTTCTCTACGGCGCAATTGCAGGCGAGGCGCATTTTCGCGGCGTCGCTGGCGAGCGTTTCGCGGTACGCAACTCGGGCGCTGTCGCCGTCGTCGAAGGCGTCGGTGATCACGGCTGCGAGTACATGACCGGCGGCACGGTAGCCGTTCTCGGCGTCACCGGGCGGAATTTCGCCGCAGGCATGTCGGGCGGCATCGCTTACGTGCTCGACGTCGACGGTGAATTCGTGAAGCGCTGCAATACCGCCATGGTGGATCTGGAGCCGGTACTTTCCGAATCCGAGCAGCTGGGCAAGCTGTCACGCGAGTTCTGGCACCGGGGGCAGGCCGACGAATCGATCCTGAAGGACATGATCGAACGCCATGCCGGGCTTACGAACAGCCGCCGCGCAAGAGAGATCTTCGAAAAATGGTCGGAATACCGCCCGCGCTTCTTCAAGGTCTTTCCAAAAGAATACCGCCGCGCGCTCGGAGAGCTCGCCGCGGCGCAACGCAAGGCGGCAGCGTAGATGGGGAAAGTCACGGGATTTCTCGAGTTCCAGCGCCTCGAGGAAGCGCACCAAGAGCCCGAGCAGCGGAAGAAGCACTATCGGGAGTTCATCCTCCGTCTCACCGAAGAGGAGGCAAAAATCCAAGGCGCGCGCTGCATGGACTGCGGCACGCCATTCTGCATGTCGGGCTGTCCCGTCAACAACATCATTCCGGACTTCAACGATCTCGTCTACAAGCAGGATTGGCAGCGCGCCATCGAGATGCTGCATTCCACCAACAATTTTCCCGAGTTCACTGGCCGCATCTGTCCGGCGCCGTGCGAGGAAGCGTGCGTGCTGCGCATCAATGACAACCCGGTCGGCATCAAGTCGATCGAGCACGCGATCATCGACAAGGCGTTCGAGGAAGGCTGGGTAAAGCCGCAAGCCGCCGCGCACAAGACCGGCAAGAAGGTCGCCGTGGTGGGTTCGGGTCCTGCTGGGCTCGCTTGCGCCCAGCAGCTCGCGCGCGCCGGGCACGACGTCACGATGTTCGAAAAAAACGATCGACTCGGCGGTCTTCTGCGCTACGGGATACCCGATTTTAAGATGGAGAAGGGGTTGATCGACCGCCGGATCGATCAAATAAAAGCGGAAGGTGTGACGTTCCGTCCCGGTGTCTTCGTCGGTAAGTCTCGCCCCGGCAAGGGGGTCACTGACTGGGCCGCGGAAACAGTCGCCCCAGAGAAAGTCATGGCCGAGTTCGATGCCGTGGTGCTTTCCGGCGGCGCCGAACAGCCGCGAAATCTGCCTGTCCCGGGGCGCGATCTCGACGGTGTGCACTTCGCGATGGAGTTCCTGCCGCTGCAAAATAAGCGAGTGGCCGGCGACCCAGGCGTGCGTGAGTTCTGGGCAACCGGCAAGCACGTGGTGGTGATCGGCGGCGGGGATACAGGCAGCGACTGCGTCGGTACTTCCAACCGGCACGGCGCGAAATCGGTCACGCAGTTCGAGCTGCTCGCGAAGCCGGAGGATCCAGACTACAACTCGGTATGGCCGAATTGGCCGCTCAGGTTGCGCACCTCTTCCTCTCACGAAGAGGGGGTGAACCGCGACTGGTCGATCGCCACGAAGGAATTCATCGGTGAGAACGGCAAGGTGAAAGCGCTGAAGACAGTCCGTCTGGAGTGGAAGGATGGCAAGATGAACGAAGTTCCCGGATCTGAATCGATGCTTCCCGCGGACCTCGTGCTGCTGGCCATGGGCTTCGTGTCGCCCGTCCAGTCGGTGCTCGACGCGTTCGGCGTGGAGAAGGACGCGCGCGGCAACGCCAGGGCGACGACCGACGGAAAGGGCAACTACGCCACTTCAGTTCCGAAGATTTTTGCCGCCGGCGACATGCGACGCGGCCAGTCGCTCGTCGTCTGGGCGATCCGGGAAGGGCGTCAGTGCGCACATGCCGTAGACGAATCCCTGATGGGATTTTCCGAGCTGCCGCGATAGGGCGGTGATTCGGAACCCCTCCGGCGACCATCCGTTGCCGCCGTGCTAACATCGCGCGTCCGGCTGATTTCCGTCCGCTCTTCGTGAATATCGTCATTCTCGCCGCAGGCGTGGGTAAGCGCATGTGCTCGGACACGCCTAAAGTCCTGCATAGACTGGCGGGCCGGCCGCTTCTCTCGCACGTTATCGACGTTGCGAAACAGCTCTCGCCGAAGGTCATCTGCGTCGTCTACGGCCACGGCGGTGAGGCAGTGCGCGAAGCGGTAGGTGAGAACGGAGCCGCCTGGGTCAAACAGGAGCCGCAGCTCGGGACC
>DATDGA010000159.1:0-1624 GCA_036522335.1 Burkholderiales bacterium | reverse complement strand
ACCCACGGGTCAGCGTTACTGCATCAACTCGGCCTCCCTGAAGTTCGACAAGAAACCCTGAGGAGCCCCGGGGTCCGGGCCCCGGCACCCGATCCTCGATCTCCACACACGTCGTCCACACATGAAATTCCTCTTCGATCTGTTCCCGGTCGTCCTGTTTTTCGCGGCGTTCAAGCTATTCGACATCTACACGGCGACGGCAGCGGCCATTGCCGCGACCTTCCTGCAGATCGGCTGGCTGAAATGGAAACGCCGCAAGGTAGACACGATGATGTGGGTCACTCTGGTCATCATCGTGGTGTTCGGCGGAGCGACGCTCGCGCTGCATGACGAAACCTTCATCAAGTGGAAGCCGACCGTCCTCTATTGGCTGTTTGCAATCGCCCTTGCCGGAGCCGAGCTGCTGTTCCGCAGGAATCTGCTTCGCTCGATCCTGGGCCAACAGGTAAGAATGCCCGCGACCGTCTGGACCCGCCTCAACTGGAGCTGGGTGGGTTTCTTCACGTTCATGGGAGTGGCCAACCTTTATGTCGCCTTCAACTTCTCCACGGATACGTGGGTGAATTTCAAGCTGTTCGGCGGCCTGGGTCTCATGCTCGTGTTTGTCGTATTGCAGGCACTGTTTCTCGCCCGCTACGTCGAGGAAGGGTCGCCGTGACGAATTTCCTCCCGCACCCCCGCGCAAGTTGATGGATCTGCCCGCGACAATCCGCGAGCGGCTGGCGGCTCTCGATCCGCAGTCAATCGAGCTTCTGGACGAATCGGACCGGCACGCCGGTCATCAAGGCGCGTTGGCGGGCGGCAGCCACTTCCGTCTCACCGTTGTTTCGCCCCGCTTCGCAGGTCACGACAAGCTCGCGCGGCACCGGATGATCTACACGGCTCTGGGCCCGTTGATGCGGCGCGAGATTCACGCTCTTGCGATCCGGGCCCTCACCCCGGATGAGCTATGATTCCGTTTTCAAACGAGGGAACTGCCATGTTTTCACATTCGGCCCGCCTGCTCGCCGCGCTGTCCTTGTGCGTTTCGACGCACCTCTGGGCGCAGGCTGCGGCACAGAAAGCCCCTGCTCCGGCTGCCAAGCCGGTAACGGTCAACGGCAAGGTCATTCCGAAATCCCGCCTGGATTTCATCGTCAAGCAGCGCACCGCCCAGGGCCAGGCCGACACCGAGGAGATGCGCAAGACGATTCTCGACAACCTCATCTCGCAGGAAGTGGTCGCTCAGGAAGCCGAACGCAGGGGATTTGCCAAGAATGCGGACGTGCGCGCGCAACTCGACCTGGCGCGCCAGCAGATCATGGTGCAGGCCCTGATCCAGGACTACCTCAAGTCGCATCCGGTCAAGGACGCGGAGATGCTCGCCGAGTACAACAAGGTCAAGGCTTCGCGCGGCGACAAGGAATACAAGGCCCGGCACATTCTCGTCGACAAGGACTCCGAAGCCAACGAAATCATCGCGCAGCTGAAGAAGGGGGCAAAGTTCGAAGACCTCGCAAAACAATCCAAGGATCCGGGTTCGAAAGACAAGGGCGGGGATCTCGACTGGAATCCCCCCGGCACTTTCGTCAAGCCCTTTGCCGACGCCCTCTCGAAGCTGGAAAAGGGGAAATACACGGAGACC
>DATDGA010000158.1:0-2695 GCA_036522335.1 Burkholderiales bacterium | reverse complement strand
CTCTGTTGGCCCTGGATTTCGCAACGCTCTACAACAAGTTCTACGGCGAGACCGAGAAGAATCTGCGCGAGTCCCTGCAGGCGGCGGAATCCATGGCGCCGTGCGTGCTCTGGGTCGACGAAATCGAAAAAGGCCTCGCTTCGGACGCCTCGGGTGCGACCGACGGCGGCGTGTCGCGGCGCATCCTTGGAACCCTGCTCACCTGGATGTCCGACCGCAAGTCGCGCGTTTTCCTCGTGGCAACTTCGAACGACATCAGCCAGCTGCCGCCGGAATTGCTGCGCAAGGGCCGCTTCGACGAGATTTTCTTCGTCGAGCTGCCCGACGCGGCGACGCGCGAAGAGATCCTCGGCATCCATTTGCGGCGGCGCAAGCAGGATACAAAATCTTTCGACCCGAAGCGGCTGGCGCAGGCGAGCGAGGGTTTTTCGGGAGCGGAAATCGAGCAGGCGATCGTGAGCGCGCTTTACGAGGCGCTCGCCCGAAAAACCGCGCTTTCCACCGAATTGGTCGAGGAGGAATTGCGCAACACGCGTCCGCTTTCTGTGACCATGGCCGAGCAGGTCGCCGAGCTGCGCGCCTGGGCCGCCGGCCGCACCGTGCCGGCGAACTAGCAGTGTAGAATCCGCATTCCAGAAAAGAAGGAACGATGTCCATGGCGCTTTCCGAATCCGAACGCAAGAAAGCGGTCGAGACCCTGCTCAACGCCGACAGGGAGAAGAAGCAGGCGGTGCAGCTCTCGGTCACTTATCCGCACATCACCATCGAGGACGCATACGCGATCTCGACCGCGGTCGCGCAGCACCGGATCAAGGCAGGCGCGAAGCTGATCGGCCACAAGGTCGGTCTCACTTCTAAAGCCATGCAGGCGTCCTCGCAGATCAACGAGCCCGACTACGGGCACCTGCTCGACACCAATGTGATCGCCGACGGCGCGAAGGTGCCGCACGCGAATTACTGCCTGCCGCGCGTGGAGATCGAGCTCGCCTTCATCCTCGGCAAGCCGCTCAAGGGCCCGGGCGTGAACCTGCTCGACGTGCTGCGCGCGACCGAGTACGTGGTGCCGGCAATCGAGATCGTCGATGCGCGGGTGCAGAATCCGCGCAAGATCTTCGACACGGTGGCGGACAACGGCGCCGCGGCCGGAATCGTCATCGGCGGCCGGCCGATCGGCCCGATGGAGATGGACCTGCGCTGGGTCGGCGGCATCATGTACCGCAATTCCGAGATCGAGGAGACGGGCCTTGCCGCGGGCGTGCTCGGCCATCCGGCGCTCGGCGTCGCCTGGCTCGCCAACCGCCTGGGGCAGAACGGCGTGACGCTCGAAGCCGGGCACCTCGTGCTCGCCGGTTCGTTCACGCGCGTGGTCTTCGCCAACAAGGGCGACACCCTGCACGGCGACTTCGGCCCCCTGGGCGGCGTCGCGGTGCAATTCGTCTGAGCGCACTCAAGCTCTGTGAGCCGCGTGCATCGGCAAAAACTTTCGTCGTCCCCGCGAAGGCGGGGACCCAGTGTATTTCGAATAGCGACGCTGGATTCCCGCTTGCGCGGGAATGACCATGCGGCCCGCGAAGCGCATATTCGATATTGATTCGAACAGGAAGTCATTCTCATGACCGCCATCGGCTTTCGCATCCTCCCTGTCCCGAAGCGCCCCGACAAGAAGCTCGTCGCCGAGCTCGGAAAAATGGTGACGCCGCATCTCTCCGACAGCATGGAGCGCCTGTACGCGGGCGGGCCGCAGCTGCGGCCGATGCACGACGGCGCGAAGCTCTGCGGCCCCGCGTTCACGGTGAAGACCGCGCCCGGGGACAACCTGCTCGTCCACAAGGCGATAGACACCGCCGAGCCCGGCGACGTGATCGTCGTGGACGGCGGCGGGTTCAACGACCACGCCCTGATCGGCGAATTGATGTCCTCGCGCGCGGAGCAGCGCGGCGTGGCGGGCATGGTGATCTGGGGCGCGATCCGCGATTCGGCCGAGCTAAAGGCGGGGAGCTTCCCCGTGTACGCGAGCGGCGTGACGCACCGCGGCCCCTACAAGAACGGGCCGGGGGAGATCAACGTGCCCATCACCATCGGCGGCATTCCGGTCAATCCCGGCGACATCATCGTCGGTGACGCCGACGGCCTGGTCGCGGTTCCGCAGGAGCACGCACAGGAAATCCTCGCTTCGGCGAAAGCGATCCTGGTGAAGGAAGAAGGCTCGCTGAAGCAGATCCGCGCCGGATCAGTCGACCGCAGCTGGGTCGACAAGGCGCTCAAAGAGAAAGGCTACAAGGTCTAGAGACTCGGAACGAAGGGGCTACGCCCCCTCGTAGCTCCCCTACATCAGAGGAACTCCCTGGATGGAACTTCCCGTCAATACCTTCAAGCACGCGCTGAAATCGGGCAAGCGGCAAATCGGCCTGTGGTGCAGCCTCTCGTCGCACTACGCGACCGAGCTCGTGGCCGGCTCGGGATTCGACTGGATCCTGCTCGACACCGAGCACTCGCCGAACGACCTCGAGTCGGTGCTCCAGCAATTGCAGGCGGCGGCGCCCTATCCCACGCACGCGGTGGTGCGCGTGCCGTGGAACGACATGGTGACGATCAAGAGGTTCCTGGACATCGGAGCGCAGACACTCCTCATTCCCTACGTGCAGAACGCTGAGGAGGCGAAGAACGCGGTCGCGTACACCCGTTATCCGCCGGC
>DATDGA010000157.1:0-6652 GCA_036522335.1 Burkholderiales bacterium | reverse complement strand
GGCCCGCCTCCGCGCGCCAGCCGGGTTGCTCCTGCAAGATATTCTGGATGAAGCCGTAGTAATCGTTGTTGCTTCCCGCGAGCGAACCATCCGGCCGCACGACCACACATGAGATCGCGCCGATCTTGCGTGCCGCCTCATCGACTTCGTCGACGATCGCCTTCGCTGCCTGCTTGTGTGGGAGGGTCATGTTGCATCCGGAGAAACAAAGCGCGGGCAGGGCGCGCAGCGCCGCGCGCAAATCCTCAGGCCTGACCGCAAGCGGCACGTAAGTCCCGGAAAGCCGATGTTTCTCGAACCAGTAATTGTGCAATTTGGGCGAGCGCGAATGCATCACCGGCCAGCCCATGACGCCGGCGAGCAGGAAACGATCGGGGTGTGCCATCGGAGCTTTCATCTCCTTCGGGAAGTTCGCCGTGCATTTTCTCATGCCATGCGGCTTCTGATAGCCTAAGGCAATGTTTGCGTCGCCCAGGAAAAGCCCCGAGCGCCTCCAGGTCATCGACCGGGTGGCCCGGTGGACGCGCGAGCGCTTCAAACTTCCGAAGGAAGCGGCGATCTCCGTTGCGGAGGTCGCGTGCAGCCTTCCCGGCTGTGAGCCTTTGGAGACCGTGGTCATGTTCTGGATCGCGGAGCAGCGCTATCAGTTCAGGCTGTTCAAGCCGGTGGCGGACGTGGTCCACGACGATCTTCCCTATGCCTGGCTGAAGGATGCGCTTGCCATCCACGAGGGAGTCGGCTGGGAATGCTGCTAGGGTACTGCATCGGTTCTGAGGCATTGCCGCTGCTAGGGATTCGTTGACAGCCGCACGGACGAAGGGGGATCATCGACGGCGGTCCGCTCGAAGAGGAGTAGGTACCATGGCCGTTCAGGAAATGACGAGAAGACCCGAGGTCGCGAAGAAACCGCAGGTCGCGACCATGAACGCGGTGCACGACCTGCCGGTGCTGGTCGCGCGCGACAAGGGGTTCTTCCGGGACGAGGGCCTCGACCTCGAGTTCGTGACCACGCCCGGAATGGCGCAGGTCACGACTTCCCATTTCGTCAAGTTCGATTCCGTCTTCGACCGCCCGCTCGACTCGGTCTACAACGAAGGCGGCATCGACCAGTACCGCATGTGCGAATGGGGGATCATGAAGCGCGCGGTCGAGGCCAACACCCAGGGTCTGCGCGGGCGCAAGATCGTGGCGCTGGGCGCCTCGATGTCGAAGTTCGCCATCGTCGTCGCGCGCGACTCGAAGTACTTCGAGCCCGAGATGCTGAAGGACCAGCCGATCGCGGTGACGCCCAACAACGGTTCGGATTTCACGACGCTGAAGATGATGGAAGGCTTTCTCGCGCAGGAGCACATCAAGAGGATCCACTCCGGCTCGATGCTGAAGCGCCTCGAGGCGGTGCGCGACGGCAAGGTCGCAGCGGCGAGCGTGATGGAGCCCTGGATCAGCGTTGCGCAGAAGTGGGGTCTGCGCATCCTGATCGAATCGCACTCGACGCGCAGCGAGGCGGCCGGCGACGACCTCGACGGCGCTACGCTCAAGAAAATGTTCCGTGCGCAGGCGAGGGCGGTCGAGCTCATCGAAAAAGACCCGACGCCTTTCGTACACTACTTCATCCGCGAGACCGGCGGGCTCCTCGAGCCCCACGAGTTCCAGACCTGGCGCCTGCTCCACGCGGCGCCCCAGCCCTACACGCGCGAGCGCTTCGACGACACCTACAACTGGACGGTCAAGTGGAACATGACCGTGCCCGGCGCGACCTACGAAAACACCGTCGACAATCGCGCGTGGCAGTAGCGGGAAACAATCATCATCAACTTTGGAGGAGATAGAAATGAAACGACTATTTGCAATCACTATCGGAATGCTCGCCATCGGGTTCGGCGCTTTCGGCTGCTCGTACATGCCGTGGTCCGACTCGGGCTGGACCACGCTCATCGACGGTACCGCCGGCATGGAAAACTTCAACACCATCGGCGACGCCAACTGGAGGGCGGAGGACGGCGCCATCGTTGCCGACAAGGGCAAGGGCGGTTATCTCGTCTCGAAGAATTCCTACAAGGATTTCCGGGTGAAGGCGGAATTCTGGGCGGCTGACACCACCAATAGCGGCATCTTCATCCGCTGCGCCGATCCCAGCAAGGCCGGCGCCGAAACGTGCTACGAGGTGAACATCTACGACCAGCGCCCCGATCCGTCCTACGGCACCGGGGCGATCGTCAACGTGGCCAAGGTCTCGCCCATGCCTAAGGCCGGCGGCAAGTGGAACGTCTACGAGATCACGGCCAAAGGCTCGCAGCTGACCGTCGTGCTGAACGGAGTCCAGACCGTCGACGTCCAGAACAGCAAGCTCGCGGAGGGACGCCTGGCGCTCCAGTACGGTCTCGGCCCCAAAGACGTCCAGGGCGGCGTCATCAAGTGGCGCAAGGTGCAGGTCAAGTCGCTGTAGCCTCTTGTGTGGATCGCGGTGCCTTCCCCTGGAAAGGGGAAGGCACGTGGTCTACCGCGGAATTTTGTTCAGGAATTCCAACACCCGCGCCGGAGCGGTTTCTTCAGTCTGTCCGTCGGGAGGCGCGTCCCAGTACTCCGCGCGCGGTAAACATTCTTCCAGGTACCTCGCCGCCGAGGTCGCGTGCGAGGCGTCGCGGCCCGGAATGACGAGCACCGGGAGTTCCGAGCGCAGCATGTTCTCGGGCTCCGCGCCTGGAGAAGTGTCTCTGTCGAAGAGCCTGCGGCACATATTCGCGACGAGCTGCTTGTACTTGCCGACCTCGAGCTTCGCATAGGCATCGGCGAAGTCGCGGTCGCTCCTGATGACCGAGGCCCAGGGACCGCCTCTCGGTTCGGCGTTGAAGGGCTTGCCTTCCTGCATCGCGAGCGAGACGACGCCCGCAAGGCCACGCTGCCCGACGTACGCGAGGTGATCGGCGAAGAGCTTGTGCGTTCTGATCCGGTATCTGGCTCCGCCGACCGGCCAGTAGAGAATCATGCTCATCACCCTCTCGGGATGGGCGACGCCGAAAGCGACGACCGGACAGCAGCCCATGCAGCCGCCCATGAGGTGGGCGCGCGCTATATTCAAATGGTCGAGCAAGCCCCGCCCTTGAGCGACGTAATGCGCCCAGGTGATGCGCTCGACGCTGCCGCCCGACTGGCCGCACTCGCGCCGGTCGAAAACGATGCAGGTGTATTTTTTCGGCAGGTGCTCGAGCAGCTTGATCCTCGCGTACACGCCCTGCGTCTTCCACTTGTCCAGGGTCGCATCGAACCCCGCGGGCGCGTACATGAGCAGAGGCGGCCCGTTGCCGATCACCTCGTAGCGGGTGCTAATGCCGTCGATCGTAGCCGCAGGCACGTCAACCGCCTCTGATCTGCCGGCCTGAACGCACGTCGTCGATCAGGGCGCGGAAGGCTTCCAGGCTCAGCCTCGCGGCATTGCCGTAGGTCTCGGTCTCCGCGTCGATCCATTTCGCGGCATAGCCGATGGCGGTATGCGCCAGGCGCACGCGCCCGTCGAGCCACGGCCCGCCGCCCAGGCCCCCGATGACGGGAATGGAAACCGCGCGTACGACGGCAGGACCGGCCACGGGACCCGAGTGCCTGAAGTCGAGAATTGAAGCGCCCGCGTCTTTCAAGCGCTTCGCTTCTTCCACAAGCTTCTCGACGGGAAGATTCTCGCCATGGAACTCGGCAAAGACCGGGACGCCCGCGCGAACGAGTGCTTTCACCACGCCGGGATCGCCCAGGACCTTCACCATGTCCGCGCCTCCTTCCTTCGAGAGACGGAGAGCGGCAGCGACAGCGGCGTCGGGTCCTGCGTGTGTCGGACCGTAGGGAATATCGCAACTGACGAGGGCGCGCTTCGTGCCGCGGCGCACCGCCTTGCAGCAGATCAGCATTTCGTCGACGGTTACTTCCGTGTCGGTCGCGTGCCCCCACAGGTTCACGCCGACGGAGTCGCCCACCGAGACGAGATCCACTCCCGCGCGATCGGCGATTCTCGCCATCTCGGTGTCCCAGGCGACCACGCCGACGATTTTTCTCCCGTCGCGCTTCATTTGCTGGAGCGCGGAAATCGTTAGCTTGTCTTCCATTTCTCTATCTCGCCGACGAAGCGCCGGCGAGCCGCTCGATCGCCGAAATGATCGCGCCGGGATCGGCGCGGTTTTTCCCGGCGATGTCGAGCGCGCTGCCGTGCGCGACCGAGGAAAAGAGCACGGGCGTGCCTATGGTCAGGGCCGCGGTGGCGGCGAAGGCGTGGGTCTTCGCCATGATGTGTCCCTGGTCGTGGATCATCACGACGAAGGCGTCGTAGCCTTTTTTCAGAAACATGATATCAGCGCCGAACGGTCCCTCGGCGGTGACGTCGTTTTTGTTCGCGTCGGCGATCGCAGGCGCGATGATCTCGCGTTCCTCATCGCCGAAGAGGCCGCCTTCGCCCGCGTGCGGGTTGAGCCCCGACACGGCGATGCGAGGGTGAGCGATGCCGATGCGCCGCAGGGCGGTATCGGCCGAGCGGATCGCGTTCAGGACTCGATCGCGGGTGACGAGCTTGATCGCGCGGCGCAGGCTCGCGTGCAGCGTGGCGTGGGCGATGCGCATTTCGGTCCCGCCGCGCTCGAAGCAGAGCATGAGGAACGCGTCCTCGGGCGGAACGCCCGTGCAGCGCGCGACGAAGGCCGGATAGCCGTTGAACTCTATTCCTGCGAACTTGATCGAGCTTTCGGTCTGCGGTGCCGCGACCACCGCGTCGACTTCGCCTGCGAGCGCCGCGTCGATCGCGGCCTTCGCCGAGTCGAGCGCGGCTTCGCCGTGGGGCGCGGCGATCGCGCCGATGTGAAGCTCGCCCGGCCCGAACTGCTTGCGCTCGACGAGCGTCACCTCGCCGTCGCTCCAGCGCGCATCCGCCGCGCGCAGCACGCTCCTGATTCTCGGCGCGAGGCCGCTCGCGGCGGCGTGCGCCTCCAGCGCGCCGCGGTCGCCGAAGAGCAACGGCCGGCAGATTTTTCTTACGTGAGGATCGAGCGCGGCCTTGAGCGCGATCTCCGGGCCGATTCCGGCCGGGTCGCCGGTAGAGATGGCGATGCGGGGAAGTGCCATCTAGTCTGCTCTAACCCCGGCGGAACGAATCACCTCACGCCAGCGCTCGACCTCTTTCTTCATGAAGACCGCCATCTGCTGCGGCGTGTTGCCTATCGGCTCAGCGGAGAGATCGGCGAGGCGCTTCTGCACGTCGGAGAGCTTCAGCACCTCGGCGACGGCGGCTGAGATCTTCTCGGCGATCGGCATCGGCGTCTTCGGCGGCGCGACGACGCCGAACCAGGCGATCGCCACGAACCCGGGCAGGAACTCGGACATGGCCGGGACGTCGGGCAGCGCCGGGATTCGGGTTTCGCTGCACACGGCGAGTGCCTTGAGCTTGCCGCTCTTCACGTGCTGCAGCGACACGCCGAGATTGTCGAACATGATGTCCACCTGGCCACCGAGGAGATCGGTGAGCGCGGGGGCCGTGCCCTTGTAGGGAATATGCGTGATTCTGAGGCCGCCTGCCATGGACTTGAACATCTCTGCGGTCAGGTGCGAGGTCGAACCGCTGCCTTGGGAAGCGTAGTTGAGGCGATCGGGGGCGGCCTTGGCGAAAGTGATCAGCTCTTGCACGCTGCCCGCGCCAACCCCCGGGTTTATGAGCAGCACGTTGGGAATTGCAGCCATCACGCTCACCGGGACGAACTGTGTGGGATCGAATGCAAGCCTCGTGTAGAGACTCTGGTTGATGACCAAGGGCGGCGGCGGCGCCGAAAGCAGCGTGTAGCCGTCCGGCTCGGACTTGTAGACGATCTCCGCGCCGATATTGCCTGCAGCACCGGCGCGGTTCTCGACGATTACCGGCTGACTCCATTTCGTCGAGAGTTTCTCGCCGACGATGCGCGGGATGAGGTCGGCGCTGCCTCCGGCGGGGAAGGGCACGACGATACGGATCGCGCGAGTCGGAAAATCCTGAGCCTGTGCCAAAACGGTGAACGCGAGAAAGCATGTCGCGGCGAACAGTCTTTTGATCATCTTCCACCCTCGGCGTTCGGTTCCGCCGTATTTTACCGGTGTAGAATCGCTTCAAACGAAAATTCCGCTCAGGGCTCGCTCATGTCTGCAGTTCCCGCATCGCGCACCTGGCCTGCCGAAGGCCTCGCCCGGGTCCCTTACTGGATATACCAGGACGAGTCCATCTATCACCGCGAGCAGGAGCGCATCTACCGCGGCGAGAGTTGGAATTTCCTGGGGCTCGATGTCGAGTTGCCGCAGAAGGGAGACTTCAAGACCACTTTCGCCGGCGAGATGCCGGTAGTGGTGACGCGCGACGAATCGGGTGCCATACACTGTTTCGAGAACCGCTGCGCGCACCGCGGTGCGCTCTTGTGCTTGAAGGACCGCGGAAATGTAAGAGAGATCGCATGCGTGTATCACAACTGGACCTACGACCTGAAGGGCAACCTCACTGCGGTCGCGTTCCGCCGCGGCGTTGCCGGCCAAGGCGGCATGCCAGCGGATGCGGAGCCGGAGAGCCAAGCGCCGCGGAAATTCCGGGTCGAGATTTTCTGCGGCCTGATGTTCGCCACGCTCTCCGATGGAACACCGCCGATCGAGCAATACATCGGGC
>DATDGA010000156.1:0-3751 GCA_036522335.1 Burkholderiales bacterium | reverse complement strand
GCTATCCGAACGTCGAGCGCGTGGAGGTGCCGTACGAAAACACCACGCTGCCCGCGCTGTTCATGAAGGCCCCGGGTGCGTCCGGCCGCGCGCCGACGGTGGTGGTGTTCGACGGCATGGACAACTGCAAGGAGATGAGCGTCCTCTTTGCCGGACTCGAGTTCGCCCGACGCGGCTGGCATACGCTCGCGATCGACGGGCCGGGGCAGGGCGAGTC
Source organism: Burkholderiales bacterium (assembly GCA_036522335.1). Lineage (GTDB taxonomy): Bacteria > Pseudomonadota > Gammaproteobacteria > Burkholderiales > SG8-39 > VBDM01. The sequence goes on along the minus strand of DATDGA010000156.1, from coordinate 3,534 downwards.
CCTGCGCCTTCGCGGCCTGCATGCGCGTCATGACTACGAAGTGCCGGGCGCTGCGGCCTACGACTACGTCGCCGCGCGGCGGGAGGTGGACCCGCGGAGAGTGGTGATCATGGGCTACAGCTTCGGCGGCTACTACGCTTCACGCATCGCGGCGTTCGAGAAGCGCTATTGCGCGGGCGTGGCCATGAGCGCGCTGCATTGGGACCTTGCCGGTTGGCAACGCGAGATCAAGCGCAGGCACGCGGCCGATCCAAAGACGACCGCGCAATCCGCTTTTCACTTCCGCTGGGTCATGGGGACCGAGGACATCGACGCGGCGATCGAGCGCGCCGAACGCTTCTCGCTCGCGGGAGTGGCGCAGAAGATCGCTTGCCCGTTTCTCATCGTGCACGCCGCGGACGACAAGGTCGTGCCGGTGGCCTCCGCGCACAAGCTCTTCGAGGCGATCGGCGCGCGGCGCAAGAGTCTCAAGATTCTCACCGCCGAGGACGGCAGCACCTATCATGCGCAAGCCGACAACCGGCAAGTCGGGATCGATTGCATCGCCGACTGGATAGGCGCGAACATGTAGACTGGTGGAATCGGTGTGGCGTTCGCTCACTCGGCCTTCGCGCCCGATTCCTTGACGACCTTCGCCCATCTTGCAATTTCCTCGCGGACGTACCGGCTGAACTGATCCGGAGATTTCACGGAAGGCTCGGCCCCCAGCGCGGCAAGGCGCTCTTTGACGTCAGTCGCCGTGACGGCGCTGCCGATCTCGGAGTTGAGTTTCGCGACGATGTCCGGGCGCAGTCCCGGCGGACCGAATATGCCGTACCAGGACGTGACCTCGAATCCGGGCAATCCCGCTTCGTTCACGGTGGGAACGTCCGGCAGAAGCGAGGAGCGCGCGGGGCCCGTCACGGCGATCGCTCTCAGCTTGCCGGATTGAACGTGCGGCACCGCCACTGGCAGCCCCATGGACGCGAGTTGCACCTGCCCGGCAAGGAGGTCGCCGATAAGCTGCCCCGATCCCTTGTAGGGAACGTGCACCATGCTGACGCCGGCCGTCGTCTGGAACAGCTCGAGCGCGAGATGATTCGGCGAGCCATTGCCGGCCGATCCGAAACTGAGCTGCCCGGGCCGCTCTCGCGCCAGCGCAATCAGTTCCTTCACGGAATTCGCGGGGAGCGACGGGTGCAGCACGATTGCGCTCGGGAACGACGCAATTTCCGCGATGGCCGTGAGGTTCCTGGCGAGGTCGTACGACAGTTTCGAATAAAGGCTCGCGGAGATCGCGTGGGGAACGCCCCCGAGCAGCAACGTATATCCGTCCGGCACGGATTTCGCGACTTGATCCGCGCCGATGTTGCCGCCCCCGCCGGGGCGATTCTCGATGATCACCGGCTGCCCCGATCGCTCGGTGAGTTTTTGCCCGACGATGCGCGCCAGCACGTCGGTCGACCCGCCGGGGGAGAATGGGACCACGATGCGAATCGGCTTGCTCGGGTAGTCTCGAGCGAAACTTTCTCCGGCCGCGGAAAAAGCAATGAGCAAGAACGCGCAGCTCAGGATAGCGTACACGGAGCGAGCGAGGCGAGGCATGAGCTTCACTCGCCCTAGTCGTGCCTCACCCCTGCCTGCTCGAGGTGTGGGCCGATCACTCCACCTTGGCGCCCGAGGAGAGGACGACCTTCGCCCACTTCGCCGTTTCGTCTGCGATGACCTTGCCGAAGTCGGCCGGCGTGCCCACGATCGGCTTGCCGCCGAGCTCGGCGAGGCGCGCCTCCATTTTCGGATCGGCGAGGGCCCGGTTCGTTTCGGCGTTGACTTTCTCGATGATCTCCGCGGGGGTTCCCTTCGGCATGCCGATGCCGAACCACGCGGTGGCCTCGTAGCCGGGTACGGTCTCGCCGACGGTCGGTATGCCGGGCAGCGACGGCTCGCGCTCCGCCGAGGTGACGGCGAGCGCACGGATCCGCCCGCCCCTGATGTGCCCGATGGAGGACGGCAGGTTGTCGAAGAGCACGTGCACCGTGCCGGCGATCAGCTCGGTCAGCGCCGGGCCGGAGCCCTTGAACGGCACGTGCAGCATGTCGCAACCCGTCATGAACTTGAACAGCTCGCCCGACAGGTGCACCGAAGTGCCGCTACCGGACGAGGCCATGTTGATCTTTCCGGGGTTGGCCTTGCAGTAGGCGATGAATTCGGCCACGGTCTTCGCCGGAAAGGACTGAGTCACCTCCATCACGTTCGGCGTCCGCACCAGCCCGGCGACCGGCGCGATATCGCGGATGAATTCGAAGGGCAGGTTCTTGTAGAGCGTCGTGTTGATCCCATTCGCGGGATTGACGAGCAGCATGGTGTAGCCGTCCGGGGCCGAATGCACGACGTAATCCACGCCGATGTTGTTGCCGCCGCCCGCCTTGTTCTCGATGAGAAACGCCTGCCCCATCTTCTCGGACAGCCATTGCGCCATGATGCGGGCGAGAACGTCGGTCGATCCGCCGGGCGGATAGGGCACGACCCATTTCACCGAGCGCACCGGATAATCGAGCGCGGCTGCGGAGCCGATCGCGGCGAGGGAGACCAACAGAGCGAGCGCAAGGGTGCGGGCAAGACGAATACGCGCAACAGAAATCACGGAATCTCCTCTCGTTGAACGATGGGGATGGCTACTTCTGCATAAGTCTATGCCAAATGAAATGTCGTCTGTATACCGGGCGCCGAAATCGGCCGATCGGCGCCCTTGCCGGATTCCCGGCCCGGAAAAGGCACGATCTCCAGCCGGCGATGTTCCGATAGCTTCCCTACGGCGTTAGCGCTAAGCTGGCGCGGGGAGATGCCTGCTCCTTCGTAAGGACGTGCCACGTCTATAATCCGGACACCCATCCGTCAGCTCCGCATCCAGCTGATGGCCGCATTCGCGGTCATCATGGTGCTGATCTGGGGCGCAGTTGCATATCAGGTCGGCACCGGGCGCGAAGCCGAGCTGGCCGGCGCCGTCAAGCAGGGGAAAAACCTGTCCGCCATCGTCGCCGAGCATTTCTCGTCATACGCGGGGGGGGCCGATCGGATCCTCGAGCGCCTGCGGATACAGTGGACCCGGGAGCCGAAACGCTTTGCGGATGCCGTGGCGGTCGAAAAGGGATTTCGCAAGGACGGCTTCGTGCAGATCGCGGTGATCGATGCTGGCGGGTGGCTCGCGTACACCGATCTGCCGGGCTCGAAGGAGCGCGTCTTTCTCGGCGACCGGGAGCATTTCAAGGCGCATCTCGGCGGAGGCCCGGATCGGCTGCATATCAGCAATCCCGTGAGGGGCCGCGTCTCCGGCAAGCTCTCTATCCAGTTCACGCGCCGGATCCTCGACAAGAGCGGAAGATTTGCGGGCGTGCTGGTGCTGTCGGTATCGCCGGAGACCCTCGTCCACGTTTATGAGGGGCTGGATCTCGGAGCGAACGGTCTCGTCGGGATAAGGCGTCTCGACAATACCCTTTTGCTGCGTTGGCCGGATATCGATGCGGCCCGGCAAACGCCGTCGTTCCTCCCAGATCG
>DATDGA010000155.1:0-6641 GCA_036522335.1 Burkholderiales bacterium | reverse complement strand
GTCGGGGGAGAGAAATTCCTTCGCGTATTTCTCGTCCTTGTCGGCGAATTTTTTCTCGAGCACCGCTTGCTGAACGGCGGTCAGCGTCACGAGCACAGGCGCGCCGTCCTCGGCCGCCTTCGCTACGAGCCTGCGGTAATGCGCGCGTACGTTGGCGAGACCCCACGCGACATCTTCCTCGGTGATGCCCTGGGCGGCGCGCTCGCTGGCGCTGTGCAACAGGCCAGCGTACACCGGCAATTCGTTCGCGCGGTGCCACACCTGAAATCGCGCGAGGCGCGGCTTCAAGTCCTCCGATTGCGAGGCATCGAGATCGAGATAGCTCGACGCCATGAAGCGCACCACGATGTCGGCGTTGTCGTACGCGATCCGGGTCGCGCTGCAGCCCGCGAGCGCCAGCGCGGCGAGCCCGAGTGCCAAGTAGAATCTTGGCTTCTTCACCAGTAATTTTCCACGGTGATATGGCCCGGTTCGCGGCGCCGGTTTTTCTTCATGCCGCGCCGAACGAGCACCTCGTTTGTGTCGGTCACCATCTCCGGATTGCCGCAAATCATGACCTGCGAAGTCTTGGCCGAAAGCACTACGCCCGCCTCGGCCTCGAGGCGCCCGTCATCGAGGGCGGCGGGGACACGCCCGTGCAGCGTGCCCGGTTTCTTTTCCCGGCTCACGAATGACACCACGCGCATCTGCCCCCGGTGCTCGCCCAGCAAGCGCTCGATGCCGTCGCGGTAGGTAAGCTCATCGGCGTGGCGCACCGCGTGCACCAGCACGACTTGCGCGAAGCGCTGCCACGGCGCTTCGGTCTTGAGTATCGACAGGAACGGGCCTACGCCGGTTCCCGTGGAAATCAGCCACAGATTCGCGGCTGCGGGGACTTCGGAGAGCGCCAGGAACCCCGCCGGCCGCGGGGCAAGGTAGACCGCGTCTCCGGCTTCGAGTCTGCACAGCCGCTGCGTGAGCGGTCCGTCGGGCAGCGTCACGTAGTAGAACTCGTGCGGGCGCTCCCCTGGCGCATTCACGAACGAATAAGGGCGCGCCACCATCTCGCCGCCCACCGCGAGCGCGAGCTTGGCGAACTGTCCGGCCTCGAATGCCGGAACGTCGGCCTCCACTTTCAGCGAGAACAGGGTCTCCGTCCAGCGCTTCTGGTTGACGACGGTGCCTTCGACCCACTTCTGCATGATTCACCGCAGGGAAATTCACTGCAACAGGAACGGTTCCATGGTGAGCGATTCTACCTCGCCCCCCAGCATGACGATGCTGCCCGCGCGCCGGTTGTCGCCGTTGTCGGAGAATTCGAACCGGTACACGCGCCGCAGGGCGAAGCGCCCGTTCTCGTCGCGCGCGGGGCGAAGCGACACGCACTCCACGGTCTGATCGAGGAACTGCAGGCGGTCGCGCTCGCAGGCACGCGAGCCCGCCGAAAGCGCGCGCTCACGCGCCCGCATGCTGTCGAACCACAGCCAAGCGAGCAAGGCGAGTACGGCAAGTGCCCATGCTTCCCACATCGGTATGTTCGGACTCGTCGTCAGTCGGGAAAATTCGTATCGGTGAAATTCATTTCAGCATTACCATCATGCTAATGGCGGCATGCCATCTGCCGCCCTCGGCAACAATGGGATGTTGAGCCGTCGCCGCGCAATTCAATGCCTATGAAACGAAGCGCGTATCTGACCGTTGCCGCCGTTTTGCTTCCGGGGTCGATCCTGTTCGCGTACTCAAGCTATCGTCACGATGTCGGTGCAGCCGAAGCCAGCGTCTCCTCCGGCAGCCAGGTCGTCGACACGCCCTGCGGACGGATCGAATACGCCGTCATCGGCCGGGGCGCACCGCTGCTTCTCGTGCATGGTGCGGGCGGCGGCTTCGACCAGGGTCTGGAATTCGGACGGCCCCTGGCCGAGCGCGGATTCATGGTGATCGCCCCGTCCCGATTCGGCTATCTCCGCACGGCCCTCCCCGACGACGCCTCGCCCGCCGCCCAGGGCGACGCTCACGCCTGCCTGCTCGACGCATTGAAGCTTCCGCGAGCGGCGATCCTGGGCGGTTCGGCGGGCGTGCCCTCGACGATCGAGTTCTGCCTGCGCCACGCCGCCCGCTGCTCCGCGATGGTTCTCCTCGTTCCCGTCTTCTTCCCTCCGGCACAGCCAGGCTCGCCGCAGGTGCGACCGCCCGCGCGGCCTTCCTTCATATTCGACTCGATTCTCGGATCGGATTTCCTTTTCTGGCTGAACATGAAGCTCGCACGAGACACGATGCTGGAGAGAGTATTCGCCACACCCGCCCGCGATTTCGAGAACGCTCCGCCGGAAGAGCAGGAACGCGTTCTGCGGATCGCGCGCGGCGCCATGCCGCTCGCGCGGCGCCGCGAAGGTCTCTGGAACGATCTTGCGATCGTCACCTCCTCGCGCAGCTATGCGCTGGAGCGGCTCGGCGTCCCCGCGCTCATCATCGGCGTCGAGGACGATTTGTTCGGGACTTACGAGAACGGGCGCCGGATGGCCGAACGCATCCCCGGTGCCCGCTTCCTCGGCTTTCCGACCGGAGGGCACTTGTGGGTGGGGCGCCAGAACGAGATCGCGTCGGCGCTTGCGGCCTTCCTGAACCGTTGAGAACTCGCGACTCGAGGGCACATGGCTCCCGCAGCGGTGACCGGTCGCGGCTATTCGTAGCGCCGCGTGATCCACTCCGCGACCAGCACCGGCTTGGTCTCGCCTTCGCGCTCGACGGTGACGTCCCAGACCGTCTGAACACCGCGGTCCACGTCCTCCACCGAAGCGAGCCGGAAGCGCGCGCGGAGGCGCGAGCCCGCGGGAACGGGCCCGATGAAGCGCACCCGATTCAAGCCATAGTTGATCCCGAGACGCAGGCCGCTGATCTCGACCGCCTGCCGCAGGAGGTGCGGCAGCAGCGAAAGCGTCAGGAAGCCGTGCGCGACCGTCGTGCCGTAGGGCGATTCCTTCGCCGCACGCTCGCGGTCGACGTGGATCCACTGAGGATCGTCCGTAACATCGGCGAACCCGTCGATGCGCTCCTGATCGACCGTGATCCAGTCGGTGACGGCGACTTCCCTGCCGACAGACTCCTTGAGCCGGGCGACGCTCGGGATTACGACTTGTGCCACGCCTGCCCGGTCGGACGAATCCCGAACCATCTACGAGCGCCTATCCGAGCAGGCGCGTAATCCAGCTCTTCTTCTTCTTCGGCCGCGCACCCTTCGTCACCTCTTCGGGGGGACGCGTGAAGCCGGAATCCTCCCGCTTCATGCGGCTGAAATCCCTGTTGGCCAGGGGATCGCTCCATTCGGAGTTTTGGAGCTTCTGCGCCGCCGCCTCGGCGTTGGCGAGCATCTGATGGAAGGTCTCCCAGAACGGCTGGCCAGTCACGCCCGCGGCGATGATGGCCCGCTTGACCACGCGCAGCTCTGCGAGGAACAGGATTTCCTCGGCGACGTCCCACGGAAGGCCCTGCCGTTTTCCGTCGCGTGAATCCATCATCAGATGCGAAGTGATGGCATCGAACTCCGGGTGCCCCCAGAGCAGGCACACCCTCTTGGTGATGTGCGGCAACCGTTCCAGCGCGCAGGCTTCCGCCGGATAGTTCTTGCGCATTCTTGCAGGCGTGTTCGCTTTGCTGATATTCATTGGGCCACCCGTCCCGCACCGCAGCGACCATTTAGTGTAACGCATGTAGTCGCGCCGGTCGGCAAGCCGCTCAACGCGGCGATCGGCGCGGCCGACCCCGACCTCATCGGGAAACCGGCCTGCTACCGCTCCTCGGGCGCCTTGATCTTGCGAAAGGACACATACAGCAGCGCGTCGTAGAGGATCTTCAAGCCCGCCGCAGCCATGATGGGGGCCCCGAGGGCGAGCGTCTGCATCGCGGCGCCTGCGAAGAACGGCGCGACGGCGCGTGCCGCCATGCGCGCGAGGTTGGTCACGCCGCCGGCGAAGGTGCGCTCCTCGGGCCGCACCACCGCCATGAGATAGGACTGGCGCGTGGGCACATCCATCTCCGATAGCCCTTCGCGCAGGAGGAACAGGATCGCCGCGACCTCGAAGCTTCCGGTGAACGGGATGGTGAAAGTGAGGAAGCTCGAAGGCGTGTGCGTGAACACCATGGTGTTCACCAGGCCGATGCGCGCTGCGAGCCACGCCGCCCCCAGGTGCGAGGCCGCGTTCATGAGACGCGCGCCGACGAAGAGCAAGCCGATGGTCGCCTCCGACGCTCCAAACTGCTGGTGGAAGAAAAAAGCGAAGAGCGCGCTTCCCTGGAAGCCGCCGGCGAAGCTGTCGAGCGCGAACAGAAACGACATCTTCGTCAGGATCGCGCGGCTCGCCGGAGCGACGCGGATATCGAGCGCCGCCGCCGGCGCCTCCGCGTGCTTGGAGAGGCTCAGATAGAGGATCGCCGTCGCCGCGTAGAGCAACGCGTAGACGATCACCGCGGCACGCAGGGAATGGAGGTGGTCGAAACCGGCGGCGTCGCGCAGCAGGGTCGGGAGGACTGCGAGCGCGGCGCCGAGACCGTGGCCGATGTCCTGGACGACGTTGTACCAGGCGAAGGCGCGCGTGCGTCCGGCGTCGTCGCCGGTCGAGGGCAGGATCGCCTGCTCGAGCGCGAGCGCCGCGGCGCGGTCCTTGCCGAGCGAATTGAGCATGCCGAGGAAGGCCGCGGCCCCGAGCACCACCGCTTGCGACGCGAAGGCGAACGCGGCGCCGCCCGCCGCGGCGATGACGCCCAGCATGATGAGCCAGCGGCGGCGGCCGATGCGGTCGCCCCAGAACATCACGCCCGCGGCGCCGACGGCGGTACCGGCGACGCCCGCTCCGAGTATGGCGCCCCAGGTCGCCGGCTCGAATCCGAGCTCCGCAAGATAGATGCCGGCGACGACGCCGATCAGGCCGTTCGCGACCGCGCGCAGGAAGCCGGCCGCGAACACGATCGCGCGGTCGCCGGAGATCCTCTTTGCGATGCCGTGCACGGCGTGCTACTCCCCGAAGAGCTTGACCGAGCTGCGCCTGCGCAACTGGGCGAGCTCGAACGCCGTGAGGCCCGCGTTGTTGCGGAGGTCGGTGCGCACGCCCTTGGAGATCAGGTAATGGACCAGCACGATGTCATCGTGGGAAACCGCGGCGTGCAGCGCCGTGTTAGCCAGGCGCACATCCTGGACGTCGAGATCCGCACCCGCGTCGGCGAGCGCCTTCGCCGCGAGAAACGTGCCGGTCATGGCCGCCCAGTGGAGCGGCGTCTCGCCGTCATTGTTCGCAGAATTCTTGCCGGCGCCGGCCTCGATCAGAGCCGTCATCAGGGCCGCGCTTTCGATCATGGCGGCCGCATGCAGCACGCTCTCGCCGTTCGGCGTGAGTACCTTGGCGTCCGCCCCTTTGGCGATGAGCACCTTCGCGATTTCAAGCTGGCCCTTCTCGGCAGCCACGTATAGCGGCGTCTCCCCCAGCTTGTTCTTCGCCGAGAGAGGTATGCCGGCATCCACCAGTCGGGAGAACTCGGCAAAATCGCCGTTCTCGATGGAACGAAACAGCGCCTCCTCCTGAGTTTGCGCGGACGCGCAGCTGCAGCCGAGGATGAGCGCGGCCGCAAGGAAACGCGCAGCATTTTTCATTCGGGCATTCGCCGGGACGGAAAGCAAAAGCCGCAAGCCTAGCAGAACTGGCTTCGCCGAGGCGGAAGCCTCGAATGCGGGTAATATCGGTAGCGCGCGGTCCGCTGCGGCGCTTTCGATACGGCGCCTTCAAATCGGCGCCGAAAAATGTCAATATCGCGCCTCGCACATACGAACCGGGTCGATCATGAACGGGCAGCTCAAAAAAACATTGGCCGCCATCGGCGAGGCTACGGAGGTTTGCCTTCGCGTCGTCTTCCCCGACGGCTCCTCTTACCAGAGCCGCGAACGGCCGCCGGACACGACCGTCATCATCCGGAACTCGCGGGTCGCGTGGCGCGTGCTCCTGTTCGGCCACGTCGGTTTCCTCGAGGCGTATTTCAACGGCGACGTCGACGTGGAAGGCAATCTGGCGCTTGCCTTCCGCGCCGCCATGGACGCCGGATTCGACGAGCGCCCGACTTTCCTCGTCTCGGTTCGCAACTGGTGGCACGAGCTTCGCTACAGCAACGCGTCGATTGCGCAGGCCAAGGCGAACGCGCGCTTCCACTACGGACCCGGCCAGGATTTCTATCGGGAGTGGCTCGACCAGGTCGGCATGGCGTACACCTGCTCCTGGTTCATGGACGGTACCAAGACGCTGGAAGAAGCGCAGATCAGCAAGATGGACCACGTTTGCAGGAAGGTGCTGCTCAAGGCCGGGGATGCCTTCGCCGACATCGGCAGCGGCTGGGGGAACCTGCTGTTCTACGCCTGGGAGAAATACGGCGCGCTCGGCACCGGCATCAACGCGACCACCGAGCAGGTGCACGAGACTCGCGCGGAAATCAAGCGCCGCGGCCTGGAAGGCAGGGTCGAGGTCCTCGAGCGCGACTTCCGCGAGGTGCCGCGCCAGTTCGACAAGCTGCTCTCGATCGGCACGCTCGAGCACGCGGGGCGCGACCAGCTCGGCGAAGTCGTCCAGGCGCACGCAAATTATCTCAAGCCCGGGGGCCTGGGCGTGATCCATTTCATCGGCCAC
>DATDGA010000154.1:0-3196 GCA_036522335.1 Burkholderiales bacterium | reverse complement strand
ATCTCCTCGGAGAGGAGCTTGATTCCGTGGCGCGCGCCGGCTTCCCCGGCGATCGCGGCGGCATAGAGGAAGGGTCGGCCGACGAAGACGAACTGCGCGCCGAGCGCGAGCGCCTTGAGAACGTCGGTGCCGCGGCGGATGCCGCCGTCCATCATCACCGTCATGCCGCCCGCCTGCGCGGCCACCGCAGGAAGCGCGCGCAAGGGCGCAGCGGCACCGTCCAGCTGCCTGCCGCCGTGGTTCGACACGATGACGCCGTCGACGCCGCTCTCTCGCGCGATGCGCGCGTCCTCCGGGGCCAGCACGCCTTTCAGCACCAGTCGCCCTTTCCACAATCTGCGCATGAGTTCCAGGTGGGTCCACGCGAGCCGGTCGCGCGGTCCGTCCCCGCGTTCGAGCTCGGTGATAAGCGGGATGCGCGCGCCCATGTTCTCGAAGTGCGGCATGCCGTCCACGAGGAGCGTGCGCAGGAACATGCCGATGAGCCAGCGCGGGCGGAGCGAGCAGTCCCAGGCGAGGCGCAGCGTCGGCCTGAGCGGCCGGCTGAAGCCGCTCCTCACGTTGTTCTCGCGATTCGCGCTCACCGGGACGTCGACGGTGAGAACGAGTGTCTCGAATCCGGCGCGTGCGACGCGCTCGATGAGCCGCGTAATGGTAGCGGTATCGCCGGGCAGATAGGCTTGGAACCAGGCGGTGTCGCCGGCCGCGCGCACGTCTTCCAAGCGCGCCAGCGACGCGCCGCTCATGATCATCGGAATGTTGGCTTCCGCCGCCGCGCGCGCGAGCACGATGTCGCCTTGATACGCCGCCATCGAGGTGCCGCCCATGGGGGCGAACCCGAAAGGCGCATCGTAGCCGCGGCCAAAGAGCGTCGTCTTCGCGGTGCGCGCGGAGACGTCAACGAGGATTCTCGGCAAAAGCTCGATCTCCTCGAACGCGGTGCGGTTCGCGCGCAGCGACGCGTTGGTCTCGGCACCGCCCGAGACGTAGCCGAACATCGGGCGTGGCAGGTAGCGGCGCGCGGGGGCCTCGAAATCCTCGAGCGCGAGAATGCGCGCGAGGGCGCGCGGCAACGCGCGCTCGGCTCGGCGCGCGGTGCCTGAGCGCAGTGCGTCGGGACTGGTTACGGAGAGGTGACTTGCGTCGCTGGTGTCGGACATGGGCTCGGTCGGGCGAGGAAAACTCCCCGCGATTGTAGAGGGGTTTGTTCCCGGGTGGTGCACGACAAGAGAATATGATTCCGGAAATGAAGGTCTCCGTCGTCGTTCCAGCGTACAACGAAGAGCGATTGCTGCCGGGGTCGCTCGCCAGCATCCGCGCGGCGATGAAAGGATTCGACCGATTCGGCTGGAAGTCCGAGCTGATCGTGTGCGACAACAATTCCACCGACCGCACGGCGGAGATCGCAAAGGGCGCGGGGGCGCAGGTCGTATTCGAACCGGTCAACCAGATAGGCCGCGCGCGCAACACGGGCGCCGCCCGCGCCAGCGGGGACTGGATCTTTTTCGTGGATGCCGATTCCGATCCCACCGCGGAGCTTTTCCTGGACGCGGCGAATTCTATCCGCGCGGGCTGTCTCGCCGGTGGAAGCACCCTCATGTGCGAGGATCCGCATCCGGCCGCGGTGCTTGTCGCCGGAATCTGGAACGCAGTGAGCAGGGTCTGCAAGTGGGCGGCGGGGTCCTTCATTTTTTGCGAGGCGGCGGCGTTCCGCGAGACGGGTGGCTTCAGCGCGGAGCTGTACGCGAGCGAAGAGATCGATCTGTTCCGGCGCTTGAAACGCATCGCCCGGCGCGAGAAGCGAACCATCGCGATCCTTCACCGCCATCCCCTGAGCACCAGCGATCGCAAGCTGCGACTCTACAGCTCGCCCGAGTTCTTCCGGTTCATAGTGAAGACCGTCGTGTCGCGCGGGCGCACGCTGCGCAGCCGGCAGGACTGCTCTTCCTGGTACGACGGCCGGCGATGATGGGCTCCGGTCGGCCGGACCGGGGCGCTTCTCTACGATGCTACGAAGGCGTCTGTTGCGCCTTGATGTGCGCTTTCGATTTCCTGCCGGGAGCCGCCGGCGGAATATAGCCCGCGATCCGGCACAGCAAACCTTCGCTCTTCTTGCCGTTGTTGAACCGGATCGACTGACACGTCATGACCTCGCCCTTGGCCGAGAGCGTCGACACGTGCAGGCGCACCTTTTCGAGCGAGATCCCCGTGTCCGTCGCGATCTCCGAGTCGAGGCGTTCGCCGCGGTCTTTCAGGTATTTCAGGATTTCCTGCAAGGCGGATGCTCCAAAAACACGGAGCCGTATATTACGCTAAAGTCGCCGACCCCGCGCGTTTTTGTTGGTAGCATCGGCACAATGACACACACCAGGAGGAGGCGATGACCCTTTCGAAACCTGCGGCAGGCGCGGTCGCGCTGGTTTTCCTGTGCTGCGCGGTCCCGCCCGCGCTGGGGCAGCAGTACCCGGTCAAGCCGGTGCGCATGGTCGTGCCGTTCCCCGCGGGGGGACCCGCCGATCTGGTCGCGCGCCTCCTTTCGGCGAAGCTTCCCGAGATCTGGGGCCAGCCCCTGGTGATCGAGAACCGCGGCGGGGCGGGGGGCAACATCGGCACCGCGGCGGTGGCCCGTTCGGGGCCGGACGGCTACATCCTCCTGCTGACGACTTCCGGCCTCATGTCCAATCCGAGCCTCTACAAGAACCCCGGATTCGATCCCGTCAAGGATTTCGCGCCGGTGACCGTGGCCGGGAATTCGGCGACCGTGGTCGTGCGCAATCCCAGCCTCGCCGGCATCAACACCATGCGCGACATCGAGCGGCTCGCGCGCACCTCCAAAGTCGATTTCGCCACGCCAGGCATCGGGCTCGCCGGACATCTCGCGGGCGAGCTCTTCAAGACGCTCGCCAAGGTCGACATGCAGGCGATTCCCTACGCGGGTGCCGCGCCCGCGATCGCCTCGGTGCTCTCCGGCGAGGTAAAGCTCGGCTTCATGGCGGTGCCCTCCACGGTGCCACTCATCAAGTCGGGCAAGCTGGTGGCGATCGCGGTGACGAGCCCGCAGCGCCTCTCGGTGCTGCCGGAGGTACCGACCGTGGCCGAATCCGGCTACCCGGGCTTCCAGGTAGACAACATGTACGGCGTGCTCGCGCCGCACGGCACGCCGCCCGAGGTGGTGAAGAAGTTGCACGACGACATC
>DATDGA010000153.1:0-3466 GCA_036522335.1 Burkholderiales bacterium | reverse complement strand
GGCGCCGGGTGCGCCACGCTCACGTAGACGAGGTGGCGCACTGCGGCGCGTTTCGCCGAAGTCACCGAGGCCCGGATGGAAGCGAGGTCGATTTCCAGGAACTCCCTCGCTTTGGCGGGATTGGGGTGCGGCGTTCCTCCCCGATGAACCAGGGTATCGGCGGGCGGAATCAAAGTGTCGAACGGGGCCAGCGCATCTCCGACCACCGCTTCGGCTCCGGCCGGCAGCCTGGAGGCCGAACCGGCGCGTACCAGAGCCCGCACGGAATGCCTGCGTGCGAGCAACTCGCGGATCAAAGGCCGTCCGAGATAGCCCGTGCCCCCGGTGACGAAGACGTGGTGCCGACTCATATTCGACCGGGGGCGATTTCAGGCGGAATCAGCGAGTCCCAGCCCAAGTTGCAGCAGCTCGTCCCAGGGATCGCCCTTGACGATGCCCTTGACGATGCGATCGATCTTGGCGGCGTGCTCCAGTGCCGCCAGGAGCACGGCGCGCGGGAGCCGGCGCGCGGCGCGGCCGATCAAGGACTGCCGCGTTTCGCCCCATACGCGCGCTTCGCGGCAGACATCCGCAAGCTGTCGGCCCGCCGCCAGGCCGTCCTGCACGCGAGCGATGGCACGAATCTCCTCGGCGAGAATCCACAATATCCGTGGTGGGGCTTCGCCCTCGCCGCGCAAGCCCTCGAGCATGCGCGCGAGCCGGGGCCTCTCGCCCCCGAGCATTGCCTCGGTGAGCTTGAGGGCATCGTAGCGCGCGACGTTGAGCACCGACTCCCTCACGGCGTCGAATTCCAGTTCTCCGGCGGGCAGGAGCAACGCGAGCTTCTGGATCTCCTGATGCGCCGCGAGCAAATTGCCCTCGACGCAATCGGCCAGAAACTGCAGCGTTTCCACGCTCGCCCGCTGTTTTTGCCCAGCAAGCCTCGCGGCAATCCATTCGGGAAGCTTCGTACGCTCGACCGGATAGACGTTGACGACGAGTCCCAGGCTCTCGATCGCCTTGAACCACGAAGACGACTGGCCGGCCTTGTCCAGACGCGGCAGCGTCACCAGGGTGAGCGTATCGGGCGGGAGCCTTCGGCAAAACGCTTCGATCGCCTCGGCGCCGTCGCCGCCTGGCTTGCCGGAAGCAAGACGCAGCTCGATCAGCTTCTTGTCGCCGAAGAGAGAGCGGCTCGCGCCGTTTGCGCGGAGCTCGCCCCAATCGAAACCACGATCCGCAGTGAGGACCACGCGATCCAGGAATCCGCTCGCTCGCGCTCGCGCGCGAATCGCGTCCGCAGCCTCGAGCGCAAGCAGCGGTTCGTCTCCGTGGATCGCGTAGAGGGGCCGGATCTCACGCGCCAGATGCGCTGTCAGTTGTTCGAGCCTGAGTCCGGCCATGTTGGGCGCTCAGTCGGCGATGTCCGTAGTCGGTTTCGCGGTGACCAGGCGCCGCAGGATCTGTTGCACCATATCGGTCTGCATGTCCCGATAGAGCAGCCCTTCCTCGGTTTCCTTGGCGAGCACCTGATTGTCGCTGTAGGTCATGTCGCGCGTGAGCAGGATTTCGCTCGTCGGCAGGTAGACCCGGCCCTTGGGGTCGGTGACGCGGATCCCGACGCGATAGTTCAAGCGATATTCGCTCACCCGGCCCTGGGCATTGAATGAAAGAATGGTTTTTTCCCGCTGCTCCTGGGTAAAACCGAGCAGGGCTTGCGCGGCCTTCGGATCGTCGACGATGCGTGTCTTGCTCGCTGCCGAGACGTTGCGCTTCAGCTCCACCACGAGCGCTGTGTTGCCCGGGATGTAGAGGGTTTCAAAAGGCAGCGGCGCCTGGCCGCGAAGATGAAAGGTACAGGCGGCGAGGAGCACGGCGACCGCGGCCGCAAAAACTGCGCGCGGGCGTTCAAACGACCACATTGACGAGCCGCCCTGGAACCACCACCACTTTTTTCACCGCCTGGCCGTTCGTATAGCGCGTTACCGCTTCGTGGGCGAGGGCGAGTTGTTCGATCTGCTCGCGGCCGGCTGATTTCGGCACGCGCATGTGGCCGCGGAGTTTACCGTTGACTTGGAGGACGAGTTCGATTTCGTCTCGTTCGAGCGCCGCTTCCACAGGCTCAGGCCAAGCTGCGTCAAGAATATCTCCTTTAAACCCAAGTTCTCGCCAGAGGTGATGACAGATGTGAGGGGATATTGGAGACAATACCCTCAGTAAGAAGTCCATCCCCTCTCGAACTATTTCAGAATAGACATTTCCAGAAGCCGCCGGCTTTTTTTCGCCAAAGTTTACTCTGAGCGCCGCCGGCAGACGATCAAGGGCATTCAAGATCTTCATTGCAGCCGAAACGACGGTATTGAACTTACCGCGAGCGATATCGTCGCTTCCTTGCTTGAGGCATTTATTAATTTCGTATCGGATTTCCTCCAACACCTTTTTTTGTTCAGGTGCGACATTGCTCCAATCGATGACTCTATTGGCAAACCCGGACTCCTGATCTTTAATTCCCATCTCTATTGAATGTCGATTCTCATATCCGAATTCCCAAAGCCGCCGAAGGAACTCGTATGCACCTATAACACCGCGATCTGACCACATAAGCGTCTGCTCGGGCGGACTGGCGAACATCATAAAAAGCCGCGCAGTGTCGGCCCCGTACTTTTCGATGAGATCCTGCGGGTCGACGCCGTTGTTCTTCGATTTCGACATGGTGCCGATGCCGTCGGATTCGACCGCTTTGCCATCGGATTTGAGGATCGCGCCGGTGCGTTGCCCCTTGTCGTCGTGCCTGAGTTCGACGTCGGCCGGGTTATAGTAGGTGATCCGCCCCTCGCCGTTCTTCCGGTAGAAGATCTCGTTCAGCACCATGCCTTGGGTCAGGAGCCGCGTGAACGGCTCGTCGACTCCGGAGACCAGCCCGAGGTCACGCATCACTTTGGTCCAGAAGCGCGAGTAGAGGAGGTGCAGGATGGCGTGCTCGATGCCGCCGATGTACTGGTCCACTGCCATCCAATACTTCGCGCGCTCGTCCACCATAGATTTCGACTGGTCCGGACAGGCGAAGCGCAGGTAGTACCAGGACGAATCGACGAACGTGTCCATAGTGTCGGTCTCGCGCTTCGCCGCTTTGCCGCACTTTGGGCATTTGCAATTGAGGAACGACGGCGTCTTCGCGAGCGGATTGCCGGTGCCGTCGGGGACGAGATCCTCAGGCAGCACTACCGGAAGATCCTTGTCCGGCACCGGCACGTCGCCGCAGCCGTCGCAGTGGATGATCGGGATCGGCGTGCCCCAGTAGCGTTGGCGCGAAATGCCCCAGTCGCGAAGGCGCCACTGCACGCGCTTCTTGCCGAGATTCTTCTTCTCTAACGTTGCGGCGATTTTGTCTATCGCGTCCCTGGGGAACAACCCATCGTATTCGGCCCCCGAATTGCAAACGACTACATCATGTTCCGATTTGGATTCGTACCAGTCTTTCCATTGC
>DATDGA010000152.1:0-2333 GCA_036522335.1 Burkholderiales bacterium | reverse complement strand
AACGACCCCATGCTCAACCGCGTCCTGGCGATCAAGACCATCAACACGGAGGAGGCCGGGCACGAAGGCATGGCAGAGTACGAGGCGCGCTTCTACACCGAAGCCAAGGCGGCGGGCGGCCTAAATCATCCGAACATCATCATCATCTACGACATCGGCAAGAGCGGACACCTCGTGTACATGGCGATGGAATACATCGAGGGCCGCGAACTGCGCGAAATGCTCGGCCCGGGACAGTTTCTGCCGGTCGTACAGGCGGTGGACATCGCCGCCCAGGTCGCAGAGGGCCTCGCTTACGCGCACCAGCACCACGTCGTGCACCGGGACATCAAGCCCGCGAACATCATGATCACTCCGGAGGGGCGCGCGAAAATCGCCGATTTCGGCATCGCACGGATGCGTTCGAGCGAGACGCGCACCCAGACCGGTGTCATCCTCGGCTCGCCCAAATACATTTCCCCCGAGCAAGTCGTGGGAAAACGCGCCGATCATCGCTCGGACATCTTTTCGCTCGGCGTAATCCTCTACGAGTGCGTGACCGGGGCCACACCCTTCAACGGAGAGGGTCTGAGCGCCCTGATGTATCAGATCACCAACCACGATCCCGCGCCGCCGAGTTCCATCAATCCGCAGGTGCCGGTGATGCTCGACTACATCTTCGCCAAAGTGCTTGCCAAGGGCCCGGAGGCGCGCTACCAGAGCGCCGCCGATTTCGCGAACGACCTGCGCGAATGCAGGATGCAGATGGAAACCGCTCCGCAGGGCGCAGGCGGCGCGCTTCTGGCGACAAGATCGATCCCGATACCGCTGCCACCCCAAAGCGCGGCCGCGCCGAGCCAAACCGCCGGGACGCCCGGTCCGGACCCCGACGACGAGCTCGCGCAGGCCACATCGCCGACCAAAGGCATTTCGCGCGCGTTCGACTCCCAGGAAGCGACGCAGCGTCTGATGCGCCAGATCGGCGCGGACGGGACGACCGAGTTCGTTTCGACGAAATCCATTTCCGCGACTTCCATCTCCCGCGACCGGGCGCTGCGCCCCGGGGAGTATCCGTGGGGACAGCGCGAGAACGCGATCTTCGCCGCAACCGTCGTCGTCGCGCTGATCATCGCCACGGCGGTCGTGCTGCTGTAAGCGTGGCCGCGCCGGGAACGGGCGCGAGACAGTAAAATGACAGTTTTTTGAAAGTCAGAATGTCCCGCCGGCTGTTCGTAACGACCGCCCTGCCCTACGCGAACGGCGCGTTTCACATCGGCCACATCATGGAGTACATCCAGGCCGACATCTGGGTGCGGTTCCAGCGCATGCAGGGCCACAAAGTGCATTTCATCGGCGCCGACGACGCTCACGGCGCGCCGATCATGCTCGCGGCGGAAAAGGCCGCGAAGTCCCCGGAGCAGTTCATCGCGGAAATCGCCAAGGGACGCGATCGCTACCTCAAAGGCTTTCACATCGAGTTCGACAACTGGCATTCGACGCATTCGAAGGAAAATACCGAGCTGTCGCAGGACATATTCCGCAAGCTCGACAAGGCGGGCTTGGTCTACAAGAAGGCGGTCGAACAGTTTTTCGACCCGGTGAAGGGCATGTACCTCGCCGACCGCTACATCAAGGGCGAGTGTCCCAACTGCGGCACGAAGGACCAGTATGGAGACGCCTGCGAGAACTGCAGCTCGGTCTACTCGCCCACCCAACTGAAGAACCCCTACTCGACGCTTTCGGGCGCGAAGCCCGAGCTCAAATCCTCCGAGCACTACTTCTTCAAGCTCTCCGACCCGAAGTGCAAGAAATTCATTCAGGAGTGGATCACCCAATCGGGCCGACTCCAACCGCAGGTCGCGAACAAGGCGAGGGAATGGCTCGAAGGTAAGGACGAGAAGACGCTCGCCGATTGGGACATCTCCCGCGATCCACCCTATTTCGGAATCCGGATTCCCGACATCAAGGAAGAGAAATACTTATACGTCTGGCTGGACGCACCGATCGGCTATCTCGCGAGCCTGAAGGATTACGCGAAGAAAAAAGGGATCAACTTCGACGACTACGCCAGCGCCGAGAAAGCACAACTTCAGGAAGTCGAACACGAGCTGGATCCTGCAAGAAGGCCGGCGCCGACCGAGATGATCCATTTCATCGGCAAGGACATCATCTACTTCCACACGCTCTTCTGGCCGGCGATGCTGAAGTTCTCGGGCTACAAGACACCCGATCAGGTCAACGTCCACGGCTTCATCACCGTGTCCGGCGACAAGATGTCCAAGTCGCGCGGAACGGGGATCGACCCGCTGAAGTATCTCGACCTCGGAATGAACCCGGAATGGCTGAGGTACTAC
>DATDGA010000151.1:0-20554 GCA_036522335.1 Burkholderiales bacterium | reverse complement strand
AGCTTTCCCGCGCACCGGAGGCACACCCAAGAGCGCGAGCTCCTCCAGCACGGCGGGCACGATCACCCTGCTCACCGCGGAGGGATGCTCGCCGGCGGCAAGAGTGAACTCGGGGAGGTTCCTCGGTTGGGGCGCTGGCGGAACGACGCCCTTCACGGCCTGAACGGTGAGCGACACCGCAAGGTGACCGAGACGGTCGTGCGAGATTCCGATGATCACGATCTTCGCGGCGCCAAGCGGCCTCGCGAATGCGGCGAGCTCGCCGGACTCGACCCTGCGCCGGCCTTCGCCGAGCGCCCGCGACACGGCGACCGGATTCGGGACACGCAGCTTGCGTGCAGCCAGCTCCCTCGAGACCTCCGCATGGATCAGCGCGCGCGAGATCCGGTCGAGCGAGTAGCCTTCCGAGCGGACCGGAGCCACCACGACGTCGTACGGTCCGGGCTTGAGCAGCTCGGCGAAGTCGCGCATTTCCCTCTCGAGCCACGGCGAGGAAACGTGGGGCTTGCTTCCCGCGAACGCCCGGTCGAGGGAGTCGCGCCACGGCGTCTCGTCCTGGGGCGAAGGTTTTCTGAAGGGATTGGCGAGTGGTTTGCCGTCGGGGCCCCACCCCTGGGCCGCAGCCGCAAGCGAGACCAGCGCGAGCAGCAGCCCGCCGCCCATGACAACTCCGCTTCTCACGATCTGTGCCGCACCGCTCATGGTTTCCGTCCCCGCGCGAGCCCGCATTTGTTTGTAACAACTTGTTTCGACGCCCACCGGAGCAATGCGCGGTTACGCTCGCGCTGCAAGTGTGCTGCCCATCAGGTTACGATACGCCGATGGCCGAGCCCAAGACAAGAATTCTGGTGGTCGACGACGACTTGCGGCTGCGCGACCTGCTGCAGCGCTACCTGAGCGAGCAGGGCTTCAGCGTCCACACCGTTTCGGACGCGGCGGGCATGGACAAGCTGCTCGCGCGCGAGCGTGTCGATCTGCTGGTGCTCGACCTGATGCTCCCGGGCGAGGACGGCTTGTCGATCTGCCGCCGGCTGCGCGGCGCGAAGAACACCGTCCCCATCATCATGCTGACCGCAAAGGGCGAGGACGTGGATCGCATCGTCGGTCTGGAAATGGGCGCCGACGACTACCTGCCCAAGCCCTTCAATCCCCGCGAGCTGGTCGCACGCATCAACGCGGTGCTGCGCCGCCGGGCCGCGCCGCTCCCCCCGGGCGCGCCGTCGGCCGAGCCCGAAAAAGTCAGCTTCGGGAACATGACGGTCAATCTCGCGACGCGCACGCTCGAGCGCGACGGCCAGTCGATGTCCCTCACCACGGGCGAATTCGCCCTGCTCAAGGTCCTGGTCACCCACCCGCGGACGCCTCTGTCGCGCGACAAACTGATGGAGCTCGCGCGAGGCCGCGAATACGAAGTGTTCGACCGCTCGATCGACGTCCAGGTCTCGCGTCTCCGCAAGCTCGTCGAAAAAGATCCCGCGCAGCCCGACTACATCCAGACCGTGTGGGGATTCGGCTACGTCTTCGTGCCCGACGGCCGGCCGCAATGAGAATCTGACGGCAGCTCATGGCCGTTCTACGATTGTGGCCGCGCTCGCTCCTGTGGCGCACCTTCATCCTGCTCGCGGCGCTGGTGCTCGCGAGCACGGTCGCCTGGTTCGAGATCTTCCGCGCCTACGAGGTCGAGCCACGCGCCCGGCAGATCTCTCAGAACCTCGTCAGCATCGTCAACATCACGCGCACCGCGCTGATCACCTCCCAGCCCGAACGGCGCCACGAGCTGCTCTCCGAGCTTGCCGAGCGCGAGGGCATCCAGGTCTATCCGTCCGAGCCCGGCGAGAGCATCGCGCCCCCCGCCGACCGGCCCGTGCTGCGCCTGGTGAGCGAGCTGGTGCGGCGGCAACTGGGCGAGAGCACGCGCTTCGCCGGCGAGCGCGACGGCAAGCCGGGCTTGTGGCTGAGCTTTCATATCGACGACGACGAATACTGGGTGCGCGTGCCGCGCGAGCGCATCGAGCGGCAGATCGCCCTGCGCTGGCTGGGCTGGGGCGCGCTCGCGCTGTCGCTGTCGCTGCTCGCCGCGTACATTCTCGTGTCCCGCCTCAACCGGCCGCTTCGCGCACTGGCTCAGGCCGCAGGCGCGATCGGCAAGGGAAAAATTCCCGATCCCATTTCCGAAACCGGTCCGGAGGAAATCCGCACGCTCTCGCACGCTTTCAACCAGATGACGAAGGACCTTGCCCGGCTCGACGCCGACCGCGCTCTGATCCTCGCCGGCGTCTCGCACGATCTGCGCACGCCGCTGTCGCGGCTGCGGCTGGGATTGGAGATGAGCGGGGCCGACTCCCAGCTGAAGGACGGCATGACCGCGGACATCGAGGAGATGGACCGCATCGTCAACCAGTTCCTCGATTTTGCGAGAACCGACGGCGGCGAGGCCGTGCAGCACGCCGACCTCTCGGCCATCGCGGCGGACGTCACGGGGCATTTCCGCCGCCACGGCAAGTCCGTCGCGACCGAGTTTTCGAGCGTGCCCGAGCTTCCGCTGCAAACCATGTCGATGCGTCGCGTGGTGCTGAATCTCATCGACAATGCGCTGCGCTACGGGGGGAAGGAAGTGGGCGTCGCGGTGCGCGCCGAAGGCGGCGCCGCGGTGCTCGAGGTTGCCGACCGCGGCCCGGGCATTCCGGACTCGGAGGTGGAACGGCTGAAACAGCCGTTCACGCGCCTCGAAGTCGCGCGCAGCGACAAGGGAGGCGCGGGCCTGGGACTCGCCATCGTCGAGCGCGTGGTGCGCGCGCACGGCGGCACCTTCGAGCTGCTTGCGCGCGAAGGCGGAGGCCTCGTCGCGCGCATCCGGCTTCCGATCGGGAGCAAGGCAGCCGCGTAAGCGCGCTTCGGGCGGGAATTTCTCGGGTACACTTCGCGAAGACCTGAAAGGAAATTCGTCCATGAAGAGACTGCTTGCGATTCTGTGCCTGGCCGCCGCCCCCACGGCGTTCGCGCAAACCTGTCCCGAGAAGAACCTGATGTACTGGCAGGCTTTCCCCGCGGGGGGCGAATCCGACATAGCAGCCCGGCACCAGCAGCTGGTGCTGAAGAAGAAATGCCCCGCCATCGAAACCATCATCCAGTACAAGCCGGGGGCGAGCGGCGGTCTCTTGTGGGCGCAGCTCAACTCGCTGCCCGGCGACGGCCTCAACATCGTCGGCATCAACCTGCCGCACATCGTGCTCGGGCCGTTCGAAGGCTTGGTCCAGTACAAGACCGAGGACATCACCCCGACGTTCTGGTTCCACTACACCCCGGACGCGCTGGTCGTGCTCGAATCGAGTCCCATCAGGACCTTCCAGGACTTCGTCAAGGCCGCAAAGGCCGAGCCGGGAAAGCTGACCCTCGGGGGCTCCGGGCTTAACACGGCGAACCACGCCGCGCACGAGCGCCTGGACAATGCTTTCGGCATCAAGACGACCTACATTCCGTTCAAGGGGACGGGCGACATGACCCCCGCCGTGCTCGGCGGGCACGTCAGCGGCGCGATGTCCTACACGCCATTCGCGATCAACAACAAGGGCAAGATGCGCGCGCTCGCGGTGGCGATGGACAAGCGCCACTCGCAGCTGCCGGACACGCCCACTTTCCGCGAGCTCGGCGTCGACTGGGTCGACGGCGCCTTCCGCGGCATCGGCATGCCCAAGTCCACGCCTCCCGAAGTGCGCAAGCGCATGTCGGACCTGTGGGCCGCACTGAACAACGATCCGGAAATGAGGGAGCTCGCCGCCAAGAGCGGCTTCGAGCTAGTCAACGTCGGCGTCGACCAGATGGACGCCTTCATGAAGGAGCGCACCCGCGTCTACACCGACGTCGCGAAACAGATGGGGCTCGTGAAATAAACTCGGCCTATGCATCCCACGCGTCGCGCTGCATGGGAAACACCTTGGCCTGATAGTAGTCCTTGAGCGCAGTCAGTTCCATCAGGATGTTGAGCGGAAAGCCTTTTCGGGTCCCGCGGGTATCGGTGAGCAGGTTCTCGAAATACGGATCCATCTCACGCGGCAATTTCCACAGTCTGGCCATGCGATTGACGATCCTGGGAAACACTGCGGCGACCACTTTCGGTCGCACCGACTCATCGAGTGACGCCAGCAGCGCCTGACCCGCGGCGCTCAGTTCGAGATCGTCCCTTTCCGGCTGGTGACGGCGCTTGCTGAAATCCGTCTGCCCTGCGGCGCTCGGCTTGGGGGCTAGATTGGCATTCATCATGGACTCCACGGTAGGCACCAACCGACGAGTCTAGCTGCAACCGCCTCGTATGACACCGGCATTCCCCGCCAAAACCGGGCAAAGTACGCAGATCCGCCCTAGCTAATCCAGGATTTCCGGATTTCGTAGCGGCTGCCCCGGGGCAGCGTGACAGACTGCACCAGCGCGAAACCGGCGAGCCGCCATTCGATCGGCGAGAGCGCCGGCATCGACTTGGGCGCGCGCGCGTCGCGAAGGAGGGTCACGTGCGATACGAACCCCTTGGCGTCGAAGCCGATACCCGAGCGCGTGAGCGCGCTCCACAAATCGGCGACCAGGGCTTCGAGTTCAGGGGGTGTCGTCGATGCCCCCACCCAGGCGATGCGGTTGTGCTTCCAGTAACCCGGCTGGTCGAGCACGAGAGAAACAATGCGCGGTGCGACTTCGCCGGCGGCGCGCTCGACTTCCGCCACGCGCGCATTGTCGACGCTGCCCAGAAATGCGAGCGTCACGTGCAGGTTCTCGGCACGCGTCTGCCGGCCGCCGCAGGCCGCATGAAGCTCGCGCGACCAGTGCGCGAGTTGCGCGCGTACGCTTTCCTCCGGCCACAGCGCGAAGAACAGCCTCACGGGATCGCGCTTCGGAATACTTTCAATCAGCGCGGACGCCGGCCGTGCGAATGATTTTCCCCCACTTGGCGACGTCGGCGCGCAGGATTGCGGCGAATTGCTCGCTTGTCATGCTCTGCACTTCCAGGCCCTGCTGCGCGAGTTGATCGCGGATCGCGCGCTCGGCGAGAACCTTGTTGCATGCCTGATTCAGCCGAGCAACGAGCGTCTTAGGCAGCGTAGCAGGCGCAAACGTTCCGTACCAGGGCGTATATTCGTATCCGTTCACGCCCGCTTCTTCCAGCGTCGGCAGCGCCGGCAACGCCGGCGAGCGCTTCGCGCCCGAAGTGGCGATGGCGCGTAGCTTGCCGGATTTCAGGTAGGGCATCACCGCGGGCATGGTCAACAGCATGGCCTGGATTTGTCCGCTCATGAGGTCGGTCAGCGCGGGCCCCGAACCCTTGTAGGGGACATGCGTGAGCCGGATTCCCGTGAGCGATTGCAAATACTCGATCGAAAGGTGTCCGGCGCTGCCGATGCCGCCGGAGCCGTAGGAAAGCTTGCCCGGATTGGCGCGCGCGTAGGCCAGAAACTCCTGCGGCGTCGAAACCGGAAGCGAGTTGGTGACGACCAGCGCGTTGGGGGTCGCGCCGATGTAGGCGACGGGTACGAGATCCTGCAGCGTGTCGTAGGGCAGGCTGGCGTACAGGCTCGCGTTGAAAGCGAGTCCCTGATGCATCACCATCAACGTATAGCCGTCGCCGGGCGCCTTGGCTACCTGAGCGGCCGCGATGGTGCCGCCGGCGCCGCCCTTGTTTTCGACAATGAACGGCTGGCCGAGATCTTCGCCCAGCTTCGCGCCGACCAGGCGCGCGACAATGTCCACCGAGCCACCTGCGGCGAAGGGCACCAGCAGATGGATGGGTTTGGTCGGCCAAGTCTGCGCGCCCGCGGGCGCAGCGCCGAGAATGCACGCGAGGATCGCAACGGCGCGGACTATCGCGTTCATCCTGCGTAGCGGTAACGAGCGAGCTTGTCCTCGTCCAGCGATACGCCCAGACCCGGACCTGGGGGCAGATCGATCGCGCCTGAGCTGAGGTCAAGCTTGGAGGTGACGATGTCGTCGCTCGTTTTCAGCGGTCCGACGCATTCCAGTCCGTCGATGACATTGGTGCTGGTGCACGCAAGCATGATCTCCGCCACGGTGTTGACGCCCAAGCCGAAGCCGTGCCCGATCACGCAGCGTATGCCCGCGGCCTCTGCGGTGGCGATCATGCGAAGAGTGCGGTGGAAACCGCCCTGCTTCATCACCTTGAGCTTGACGATGTCCGCGGCTCCGGCCTTGATCACGGCGATCAGGCTCGCATGGTCGACGATGGCTTCGTCGGCCATGATGGGCACGCCTCCCGATTCGCGGCGCACGCGCGCGAGGCCGGCGACGTCGCCGGCCGCCACCGGCTGCTCGATGAGTTGCAGGTCGAACGGCTCCATGTATCGCGCGAGGCGGATCGAGGTTTCCACATCGTAGCCAGCATTCGCGTCGATGCGCAAGGCCATGCCGGCGCCCACCGCTTCGCGCACCGCCTTCACTCGCTCGCGGTCGGCCTCGATGTTGCCGCCGACCTTGATCTTGGCCGAGCGGAAGCCGCGCTCGTACCACTTCTGCGCTTCGGCGGCGGCCTCTTCCGGAGAGAGAATGCCGATCCAGGCGTTGAACGTCAGGCGCGTTTTCGCCGCGCCGCCCAGATAGGTATAGACGGGCACGCCGAGCCGGCGCGCGGTGAGGTCGACGCAGGCCATTTCGATCGCCGCCTTGGCGTCGAGGAAACCTGGCATCACAGCATCGAGCCGCGCCGTGAGAACATGGATATTGCTCGCATCGAGCCCGGCCGCCGCGGGCGCGAGCCGGGTCCTGAGCGCACCCAGCGACTCGTCTATGGTCTCGGTCGAGTAGCCGGGCGAAGGATCGATGTTGCCCAGTCCCACGCTGCCGTCGACCGCGACCACGCGCACGATAGCGCTTTTCTGCACGGTCTTGATCACGTAGGCGTTCTTGAAGCCGCCGCCGACCAGCGGCACCGCCACGCCGTGGACTTCGACACGCTCGATCACGAAGCCCGCGTTCGTTTCCGCTTTCATAGATACGGGCGGTCGCCCTTGATTTGCGTGCGGTGCATCAGCCGGCGCGCGT
The DNA here is from genome assembly GCA_036522335.1 of Burkholderiales bacterium. Lineage (GTDB taxonomy): Bacteria > Pseudomonadota > Gammaproteobacteria > Burkholderiales > SG8-39 > VBDM01. Next base: position 13,516 of record DATDGA010000151.1, on the reverse strand, counting down.
TGGGGTCGAAGGAATCGCGCCGGTGCAGGGTGCAGCGGTTGTCCCAGATCATCAGGTCGCCGATTTTCCATTGCTGGCGGAATGCGAACTGGGGCTGCGTTGCGTGCGCCCACAACGCATCGAGCAGGGCCTCGCTTTCCTCGAGCTCCAACCCAACGATGTAGCTGTTGCGCCGCCGGCCGAGGAACAGGCACTTGCGCCCGGTTTCCGGGTGTGTGCGCACCAGTCCGTGGTGTGCGCCGGGCGCGCGGCGCGAGTCGGTCACATCCGCGTAGCCCTTGCGCTTGATCCCCGCGCTGTTGTAGGTGGCGTCGTGGATCGCCTTCAGCCCCTCGATACGCTTCTTCATGTCCGCGGGCAGGGCCTCGTAAGCCAGGTACATATTCGCCCAGTAAGTGTCGCCGCCCTCTGCAGGCAACTCGAGCGCATACAGGAGCGCAGCGCTGGGCGGCGTATCGATGTAGGTCATGTCGGAATGCCAGATAGCCTCGCCGTCGCCCAGGCCTCCGATCGGCGCGCCGCCCTCCATGATGTTGGAGATCACATTCATCTCCGGGTGCTGAGGCAGGAAGGGCTTGCCGTAAGGGTTGGGGCCCGGCGGATCGAGCTCGCCGAACAGCGCGCTGAACGCGAGCATTTGCGGATCGGTGAGCGTCTGGCCGCGGAAGCGGATCACCAAGTTGTCGAGCCAGGTCTTGCGTATCGCCGCGAACGTATCCGCGGCCACCGGCTTGGACAGATCGACGCCGCCGATTTCGGCGCCTAGCGCGTCGCCCACTTTCTTTACGGAGATTGCCTGCATGAATTCCTCCCGCGAAGAGAAAATTCTACTCGCTCCATCATTCTGCGAGCAAAGCGATCGCCTCCGCCGCGATGCCTTCGCCGCGGCCGATCGCGCCGAGCCGCTCGGCGGTTTTCGCCTTGACGTTGATCTGGCCGGGACGGATTTCCAGATCTGCGGCGAGGTTCGCGACCATCGCCGGAATGTGCGGAGCCATCTTCGGCGCCTCGGCGATGATGGTGGCGTCCAGGTTGGCGATCTTGAATCCCGAATCGTGGATCTTCCTGGCAACCTCGCGCAGGAACACGCGGCTGTCCGCGTTCCTGTACTTCGGATCGGTGTCCGGAAAATGCCGGCCGATGTCGCCGAGCGCCGCCGCGCCGAGGAGCGCATCGCACACCGCGTGAATCAGCACGTCGGCGTCGGAATGACCTTCGAGCCCCTTGTCGAAGGGAATGGCCACACCGCCGACGATGAGCTTGCGCCCCGCGACGAGAGCATGCACGTCGAAGCCCTGTCCAATTCTCATCGAACGTCCCCCAAGATTCGTTTCGCAATCTCGAGATCAGCGGGAAAGGTCACCTTCAGGTTTCGCGTGCTGCCTTCAACCAGCTTCGGCTTGTAGCCGAGCGCCTCCACCGCGCTCGCCTCGTCGGTGACGTGCTCGGTCTCGCGCAGGGCGCGCAGCAGCATGCCGTGGCGGAACATCTGCGGCGTCTGCGCCTGCCACAGGCCGTCGCGCGGCTCGGTCGCGACGATGCGCTGCCGGTCGTCCGCGCGCTTCAGGGTGTCGGCCACGGGCACGGCGAGGATTCCGCCGACTTCATCTCCTCCGGCCTCCTGGATCAGCCGAAGCAATTCGCTCTTTCCCAGGCAGGGCCGGGCCGCATCGTGCACCAGCATCCAGTCGTTCGGATCGACCGCGCTCGCCGCGGCGACGATGCCGTTCAGCACGCTGTCGCGCCGGCTCGTCCCACCGCAGTAGAGGGGCGCGAGCCGCTCGCCGAAGGCGCTCCAGTCGTGCCTGCGAAACTCCGTATCGGCCGGCGCGAGCACCACGAATACGACTTCCACTTCGGGCGCCGAAAGCAGGCGCTCGATCGAGTGTTGCAGCATCGGCTTGCCCGCGAGCGGCGAGTATTGCTTCAGTCCGGCGCCGAAGCGGGACCCCGAACCGGCGGCGGGAACGAGGCCGAAAAATCTGGAAGTCACTGAATGGAGGTGGGATTCGACACTGTACAATTATAGCCGGGTCCCGAGTTCAAACTCCTTCGCTGAGGCGAGCGGCGTTCAATTCGGGTTTTGCTATTTCTATTGCGGAATCGATGAGCGCAGTCGTCTCACCCGACACGGAAAAGAGCGCGGGCAACGCCCGCCTGCACGGTTCGAGCGACGCGCTGGCGCTCGCGCGATTGGCGGGAAGCTCACGCCCGGCCGTGGTCTTCTGCGCGCAGGCGACCGAGGCGCAGCGGCTCAAGGACGAGATCGCCTGGTTCGCGCCGCAGCTGTCCGTGCTCCTGCTTCCCGACTGGGAGACCCTGCCCTACGATCATTTCTCTCCGCACCACGATCTCGTCTCCGAACGCCTCGCGACGCTCTACCGCATCATGCGCGAGGATTTCGACGTCGCCATCGTTCCCGCGGCGACCGCGCTCACGCGCCTCGGGCCTCCGTCCTTTCTCGCAGGGCACAGTTTTTTCCTCAAAGCTGGGGAGCCGATCGAGCTCGCCGCGCTGCGCGCCCAGCTCGCGCTCGCCGGGTACAGCCACGTCACTCAGGTGGTCGCGCCGGGCGAGTACTGCGTGCGCGGCGGGCTGATCGATCTTTTCCCGATGGGCAGCGCGCTCCCCTACCGGCTCGATCTCTTCGACCAGGAAATCGAATCGATCCGCTCCTTCGATCCCGACACCCAGCGCACGCTCTACAATGTCGCCGAAGTTCGCCTCCTGCCCGCGCGCGAGTTTCCCCTGGACGAGGCCGGGCGCAACCGGTTCCGGCGCAGCTTCCGCGACACCTTCGAGGGCGATCCCTCCAAGAGCCGCATTTACAAGGACGTGAGCAACGGCGTCGCGCCCGCCGGGATCGAGTACTACCTGCCGCTCTTCTTCGAGAAGACCGCGACCCTCTTCGACTATCTGCCGGAGAGCGCCACCGTCTGCATGCACGGTGAAGTGCACGGCGCTCTCACCGAGTTCTGGCACGACGCTCAAGGCCGCCACCGGCTGCTGCGGGGCGACCTCACCCGGCCGCTGCTCCCGCCCGCGGAATTGTTCCTCGCAGCCGAGGATTTTTTCGTGCGCGCAAAAGCCTTCAAGCGCGCGGACTTCGAAGGCGGCGGCGCCCCGATCGCGCATCCGCTGCCCGAGCTTGCGGTGGAGCGGCGCGCGGCCGATCCCCTGCACCGCCTGAAAGCTTTCCTCTCGGACACGCCTGCCCGAGTAATGCTGCTCGCCGAATCGCCCGGCCGCCGCGAGACTCTCGTCCAATACCTCGCCGAATACGGCCTGAAGCCCGACCCGATCGCAAGCTTCGAGGAGTTCCGCCGCTCGAACTCGCGCTTCGCGCTCGGCGTGGCGCCACTCCTGACGGGTTTTTTCCTCGATTCCGAGCAACTGTGCTTCGTCACCGAGTCCGAGCTCTACGCCGGCACCGCGCGCTCGCGCGCGGCGCGCGACCGCGCCCGGGTCAGCTCGGTCGAGGGCATGCTGCGCGATCTCTCGGAGCTGCGCGCCGGAGACCCGGTGGTGCACGTGCAGCACGGCATCGGGCGCTACCGGGGCCTCGTCGATCTCGACCTCGGCGAGGGCGTCGCGGAATTCCTGTTGCTCGAATACGCGGAGGACAACAAGCTCTACGTGCCGGTGGCGCAGCTGCACTCGATCGGCCGCTATTCGGGCGGGCCGCCCGAGCAGGCGCCGCTGCACAAGCTCGGCGGCGACCAGTGGGACAAGGCCAAGCGCCGCGCCGCTCGCGCGGTTCGCGACACCGCCGCCGAGCTCCTCGATCTCTACGCCCGGCGCGCCACCCGCACGGGCCACGCCTTCAAGTTGAACCAGCACGACTACGAGGCCTTCGCCGAAGGCTTCGGCTTCGAGGAAACTGCCGACCAGGCGGCCGCCATTTCGGCCGCACTGGAGAACATGAAGGCTGGCCGCCCCATGGACCGACTGGTCTGCGGCGACGTCGGCTTCGGCAAGACGGAAGTCGCGCTGCGCGCTGCCTTCGTCGCGGTCGCCGACGGCATGCAGGTCGCGGTGCTCACGCCCACGACCCTCCTCGCCGAGCAGCATTTCAATACCTTCGGCGACCGCTTCGCCGATTGGCCGATCAAGCTTGCGGAACTTTCGCGCTTCAGGAGCGGCAAGGAAACGAACGCGGCGCTCGAGGGCTTGGCCGATGGCGCCATCGACATCGCTATCGGCACGCACAAGCTTCTCCAGAAGGACGTGAAGTTCAAGCGCCTGGGCCTCGTCATCGTCGACGAGGAGCATCGCTTCGGAGTGCGCCAGAAGGAAGCGCTGAAGGCGCTTCGGGCGGAGGTGGACGTGCTCACGCTCACCGCCACGCCGATTCCGCGCACGCTCGCGATGTCGCTCGAAGGCCTGCGCGATCTCTCGGTGATCGCGACTGCGCCGGAACGGCGCCTTGCGATCCGCACCTTCGTCACGCCGTATTCGGCGGGCATCATCCGCGAGGCAGCGCTGCGGGAACTGAAGCGCGGCGGGCAGATCTTTTTCCTGCACAACGACGTCGCCTCGATCGAGCTGATGCGCGAGAAGCTGATGAAGCTCCTGCCAGAAGCGCGCGTCGCGGTGGCGCACGGCCAGATGCGCGAGCGCGATCTGGAGCGCGTCATGCGCGAGTTCCTGCAGCAGCGACACAACCTGCTGCTATGTTCGACCATCATCGAGACCGGCATCGACATCCCCACCGCCAACACCATCCTCATCAACCGCGCCGACAAATTTGGGTTGGCGCAGTTGCACCAGCTGCGCGGCCGCGTCGGACGCTCGCACCACCAGGCCTATGCCTACCTGCTCACGCCCGGCGAGGACGCGCTCTCGCCTGCTGCGAAGAAGCGGCTGGAGGCGATTCAGATGATGGAGGAGCTGGGCTCGGGGTTCTACCTCGCGATGCACGACCTCGAGATCCGCGGCGCGGGCGAGGTGCTGGGCGAATCGCAGTCGGGCGAGATGCAGGAAGTCGGCTTCAATCTCTACGCCGACATGCTCGATCACGCGGTGCGCTCCTTGAAGGCCGGCCGCGAGCCCGACCTGTCGCAGCCTTTCGAAGTCATCACCGAGGTCAACCTGCATTTTCCGGCGCTCCTGCCCGCTTCCTACTGCGCCGACGTGCACGAGCGCTTGGTCTTGTACAAGCGCTTCGCCAATTGCGATACGCCTGAGCGCGTCGAGGCGATGCAGGAAGAGCTGGTCGACCGCTTCGGCGACCTGCCGGGCGCGGCGCGCGCGCTGATCGAAAGCCATCGGCTGCGCATCCTCGGGCGAAGCCTGGGCGTCGCGCGCATCGACGCCGCCCCGGAAACCATCCAGCTCCAGTTCGTACCGCATCCCCCGCTCGACCCGGCGGCGGTGATGAAACTCGTGCAGAAACAGCGCTGGAAACTCACCGGCCCGACCAAGCTGCGCGTCGAGCGCGTGACGAGCGAACTCCCCGAGCGCGCGACTGCAGTTCGTCAGGTGCTGGATGCCTTGGCGACGTCAGCGCTCCAGCCGGCCATGTCACCCTCCCTGTAGCCCCGCCTTCCACGCGGCATCCCACTCGGCACGTCGCGTATAGAAATACGCCGCTATGCAGAAGTCGAAGGCTGCGCAAAAGATTCCGTACGCGAGTGGAATCGCGGTCAGCTCGCCCGGCTCGAAGCCGGAGAAGGCGCCGTGCGCCTGGAGCTCGTGCAGCAAGTCCCACAGGCCATGCAGGGGATAGCCAACGATGAGGGCGATCGGCAAGCGCGTGCCGAAGAGGCCGATCGCGGCAAACACCACGACGGCGGATATCTCCACCCGCCATGCCGTCTCGGCACTGAAGTACGCCGCGAAGGCCAGATAGAACGCGGCGATCATGATGAGAAACAGCCCGTAGAAAACCTGCTCGCCCCTGGGGCCGAGGAATTTCCGCACGAGGAAGACCGTCCCCGCCGCCCCCAACAGGCCGATCGTCGCGTAGAGGATCAGGATCACTACAAATCCGAGCGTGCCCATGGGCTTCCCTCCTTGTATGGGGTCGTTCCGCTGAGAGTACCCGCTTAACGCCGCATCGGGCAAGCCGGGCCTGATACCATGCACGCGACTCTCCTATGAGCTATCTCGTCATCCAGGGCCTCGAAGTCGAAACCCCCGACCTAAAAGCAATCGCCAAACTCTCCGGTGCCGCGCGCATCGAGGGCATCGGCCACCAGGCTTTCCACTTGCACGAGTACAAGACTCAGGACGGCGTCGCCGAGTACTGCGCAAACGCGAAACTCGATTTCGCCTTCGTGCCGCACCCGCGCCCCCTATCGAATTTCCGTCTGCTCGTGATGGACATGGATTCCACACTCATCGCCATCGAGACCATCGACGAGCTGGCGGATCTCGTTGGCCGCAAGGCCGAAGTCGCGGCGGTCACCGCGCAGGCCATGCGCGGCGAGATCGAATACGACGAGAGCCTGAAGCGGCGCGTCGCGGTGCTCAAGGGTCTGGACGAGAGTGCGCTCGATCGTCTGTATACAGAACGCGTGAAGCTGTCCCCCGGCGCCGCGCGGATGATCGCCGGCGTCACACGCGCGGGGCTGAAGACCCTGCTCGTCTCAGGCGGCTTCACGCATGTGACCGGGCGCCTGAAAACCCAGCTCGGGCTCGACTACGTGCGTGCGAACACGTTGGTGGTCAAGAATGGCAAATTCACCGGCGAGCTCGAAGGCCGCATCGTCAATGCGGACGTCAAGCGCGAGGCCTTGCTGGAGGCGCGCGACGAGCTACGGGTGACGAAGGATCAAATCATCGCCATGGGCGATGGAGCGAACGATCTCAAGTTCATGGGCGAGGCCGGGGTCAGCGTCGCGTATCACGCCAAGCCGGTGGTGCGGGGAAAGGCGACTTACTGCTTCGATTACGTCGGGTTGGATGGATTGTTGAATCTTTACGCTTAGGTTCCTGACAGTATCGTTCGATGGGTGATGGGCATGCGGCTGGAATCCCAGGCCTGCGACTCGGGCCCGCGACGTTCAGGTTAGAATCTTCCCCAGCAACCTCCGCGCCCACCACCCCGAGACGCGCATCGGCCGGCGTTCGGTCGGATCTGCGTCGTCGCGAAACAGATCGAGCAGCGTGAGCTTGTACGCGACAGCGAGCACCGCGCCTCTGCGGTTGAGTACGAGCGACTCGCCGGCCCCCAGAAAGTAGTCCTTGGGATCCTCCAACTGAGTGACCCAGACCTCGCCGATCCGCACGCGCAGGCTGTCGCCCGGAAGCGGGTCGATGCGCAGCGTCTCGCCTCTGACTATCTTGAATTCCCTTGCGCCCACGTTCGTCCAGGAGAAGCAAAAACGCCAATCATACGGACGGGGCCCTTCCGTAGGATTTCAAGACAGCTCATTTTTGTTTCGTTTGTGTCGGCTGATTTCGCCGTGGCGAACTTCGGTGACGGCAACATTCCGGCCTGCGCAATCGCCTGCCGCCGGCGCCCTCGCTGGATCGACTACCGGGCTGTGCTACGATCGGGCCGTGCCGCAACGAAAACAGTGACGGGCGTGCACTGAGCCCGCCTTCCGATCGAGGGCAGGAGCGCGTGAGCGAAGTACTGATCGGCGGACCCCACGATACCTTTCCTCCTCGATGATCAAGACCGAAACCCGGGAGCGCATCGCGACGATCGAGCTCGTGCGCCCCGACAAGAAGAACGCGCTCACCGCCTCGATGTACGCCACGATGACCGATGCGCTCGCCGCCGCGGAGTCCGACTCGGGGGTGCGCGCGATCTTGATCCACGGTACGCGCGACTGCTTCACCGCCGGCAACGACCTCAAGGATTTCCTCGAAGGTCCGGCGGGTGCTTCGCAGGCGCTCCGCTTCGTCTCGGCGCTGTCGAAGGTCGGGAAGGCCGTGGTCGCCGCGGTCGGCGGGCCGGCGGTGGGAATCGGCACCACGCTGCTTCTGCACTGCGACCTGGTGTACGCGGCGCCGGGCGCCCGCTTCCAGCTGCCCTTCGTGCCGCTCGGCCTGGTGCCCGAGGCGGCTTCGAGCCTGCTGCTGCCGAGGGCCGCTGGTTACCAGCGAGCCGCCGCGTGGCTGCTCCTCGGGCAGGCGTTCACCGCGGCCGAAGCCCTGGACGCCGGGATCGTCACTGAGATCGTGCCGGAGGAAACCCTGCTCGAGCGCGCGCGCGCCGCGGCGGCAGCGCTCGCCGCCCTCCCGCCCGAGTCCGTGCGCCTGACCAAGCAATTGATGAAGCGGCCGGTTGCGGCGCAGGTCGAAGAGCAGATGGCGACGGAAGCCCACCTCTTCTCCGAGCGGCTGCAGTCGGCGGAAGCGAAGGAAGCGATGGCCGCGTTCATCGAAAAGCGCAAACCCGACTTCTCGCGGTTCTAGCGTTCCCCGAAGTTGCCTGTGCCTGAGCGACTTCGGCACCTGCACGACCAACGTGGGCGGGGTGACCACTCCCGCCCTGCCGCAGTCCTTTACCGTCCCCGCCGCGACGGCTTCGGGACAAACCGTGGAGGAGCTGGTCGTCGAATTCGTCTCCGGCGTGGCGCTGACGCGGAGCTATTTCGACCGCGAGGGCGCTCGCCCCGCGGACAAATCGATTGCGGCCGCTATCGAGCAGCGAATGAAATCCCCCTAAGATGGACCGATGAGGGCCAAAAGCCTCCGCAGCAAGGTCGATCCTCCGCATTGCATACTTGACCATCAAGTATTCTCTTGCACCCATTTCGTACCGCCGAAGAAAATTGCCGATGATACCGATGGGGCGCATCCGGAAGATTTCAGGAGAAGGCTCTCTTTGTTTCGATTGTCTTGGCCCGGGGCTTTTTTCTTCGGCTAGCTCCCGCTGGAGGTCTGTGTCACGCAGAATTCTTGCTTTCGGACTGCTGTGTTCGACGCTATGGTCGTCGAGCGCATCCTGCGACACTTATCCAAGCCGTCCTGTCCGGGTCATCGTCCCGTTCGGCACCGGCGGCCCCGATACCGTCGCAAGAGTGATGGCTCAGGCGCTCTCGGCGCAGACCGGGCAGCCATTTGTCGTCGACAACCGCCCCGGCGCGAACGGCATCATCGGCGCGGAAGCCGTTGCTAGATCCAAACCAGACGGCTATACGGTGCTCGTGACTTCGTCCTCTTTCATTGTCAATCCCAGCATGTACCGCAAACTTCCCTACGACACGCTCAGGGATTTCGTGCCGGTGACCCAGATCACGGCCGCGGGAGGATTGCTGCTCGTGGTGAGCCCGTCGATTCCCGCGCAATCGGTGAAGGAACTGATCGCCCTCGCCCGCCAACCCGGCAGCCGGCTGTCGTTCGGTTCGCCCGGCATCGGCAACACCAACCACCTGACCGGCGAGCTGTTCAACGCGCGCGCCGAAATCAAGATGCTGCACGTTCCTTACAAAGGGGGCGGCCAGGCGATAAGCGCGCTCCTGGCCGGAGACGTGCAGGTTGCCTTCGCGAGCTCCGCGCTCTCGCTTCCGTACGTCAGGGCCGGCAGGCTGCGTGCGCTCGCCTACACCGGCCGCGCCCGCGCGTCCTATCTGCCCGATGTACCGACGATGATGGAAGCCGGCGTTGCCGATTTCGAGGTCGACAGCGGATGGCAGGGACTGTACGCGCCGGCGGAGTGTCCGCTGGAAATCGTCGCGAAGCTGCAAGGCGGTGTGCTGGTTGCCCTTGCCAACCCGCAGGTGCGGGAGCGGATCGCGACTCTAGGCCTCGAGGCCGTCGGCAGCACGCCCGCCGAATTCAAGCTGTTCGTGCAGGCCGAAATCAAGAAGTACGCGGAAATGGTGCGCGCAGCCGGAATCCAGCCCGAATAAGCGCCGGCCCGTTGGTCGAGCGGCGCGTGGAGTTAGGCGCGCGATTTTTTTCGTGTCAACGGTTTGCCCCATCGGCCTCTTCTTCGCCCGGTCTTCGTCTTCGCGATAACCCGGATGCACCGATCTCGTGGCCTAAGGCGGACGCGCCTCAATCCTCGTCGTCGTGCTGCATCTCGGCAGCCTCGACACAAAGCAGTCATTCGAAGCGTAGACTGACCTCCGGCCAGGGTTGGCGGGCCATTCCGTCTTCCGACCCAGTGCACCAACAGGAGGGCGTCAAAGTGACAATTGCCCGTTTTGCGGCAGCGATTCTTCCCCTATCGGCCATGGTTTTCGCATCGCCGCTTCCGGTCCACGGCGCCGATGGCCCGCCCCAATGGGCCTATCCAATAACTCCCCCGGACGTGAAGCCCGCGCCGGACGATGGAGTGCCGAGGCGCGTACCGAACAGCTCGGCCACCTACACCCTGACGCAAATACGCGACCGCTTCATCGCGCCTGTTTGGCATCCGGAAGATCATCCGCCTTTACCGCCCGTCGTGGCGCAGGGCAGGAAGCCCGACGTTTTCGCATGCGGCTTTTGCCATCGTGCGGACGGTCCCGGGGGCCCCGAGAATTCCGCCCTAGCCGGGCTGCCCGCAGCCTACATCGTGCAGCAGATGAACGACTACAAGAGCGGCGCGAGGAGGACCGCGGTGCCCAAGCGCAACGTCGATCTGATGATCGGGCTGGCCAAGGCCGCCTCCGATGAAGAGATCGGGGCGGCAGCGGCGTATTTCTCCGCGCTCAAACCCAGACAGCACACGCGGGTCGTCGAAACCGATACCGTGCCCAAGACCTTCATCATGGCCAACCACTACGCGGCCCTGCCTTCCGGCGAGAAGGAAGCGATCGGCAACCGCATCATCGAGGTGCCGGAAGTCCTGGAGCAATTCGTGAATCGCGACACGCACGCCCGCTTCATTGCGTATGTGCCCGTGGGCAGCGTGGCGCGCGGCGAGGCGTTGGTCAAATTCGGCGGCGCGGGAAAGACCCTGGCCTGCGTGACCTGCCACGGGCCGGACCTCAAGGGCGTCGGCCTCATCCCCGGAATCGCCGGCCGCTCGACCAATTACGTGGTGCGCCAGCTCTACGACATCAAGCACGGCTTCCGCGCGGGTGCATTTGCGGTGCTGATGAAGGACGTGGTGGTCAAACTGGACGAGGAGGACATGCTCGCCATCGCCGCCTATCTCGCCACGCAGGCACCCTAGCGACATCCGGCGGCCGCCCGCGAGCGCAAGCTCGCCGGGTTGGGTAAGGCAACCGGAAACATCAGGATGGAGCCAGTGAAGGCAGTCGAGACAACGCCATCCGGCCGTGTATCGGTCTTCCCGATCCTGGCGGTCAACTTCGTCGGCACGCTCGGTTTCAGCATCGTGCTGCCGTTTCTGGTCTATCTCGTCGCCAAGCTCGGCGGGAACGCGCTCGTCTATGGGGTCATGGGCGCGACCTATTCCTTCTTCCAACTGCTGGGCGCGCCGGTGCTGGGGCGCTGGTCGGATCGCTACGGGCGCCGGCGTATCCTGCTGTTGGGTCAGGTCGGAACCCTGATCTCATGGGGAATCTTCCTGGTGGCGCTCTGGCTTCCACTCCGTCCCTTGATCGAAGTAAATTCCTCGTTGCTCGGCGCTTTCACGCTCACGGCGCCGCTGGTGGTGCTTTTCGCGGCGCGAGCCTTGGATGGGACCACGGGCGGCAGCGTGTCAGTCGCGAACGCCTACCTTGCCGACATCAGCGACGACACCAGCCGCAGCGCCAACTTCGGCAAGATGGCGGTGTCGGCGAATCTCGGGTTTATTTTGGGACCTGCGATCGCCGGAGCGCTCGGCGCCACGGCACTGGGGGAGATGCTGCCCGTCCTCGCCGCCTTGATCATCTCGGCGATAGCCAGTCTGATGGTCGCCTTCTGGCTCCCGGAGACTGAACCCTGCGCCTTGCGGACCGATCCGGAGAACTTCAGCGTGCGCAAGGTCCTTGGCCAGGATCACAAGCCGTGTTTTCAGCTGACGGCCGCGCCGAAACTATCGGTCGCCGCGATCCTGGCGCTACCGTCGATGGGGCTCCTGTTCGCGCTGTACTTCTTGGTGTTCCTCGCCTTCAATCTGTTTTACGTCAGCTTTCCCGTGTACGCGGCGACCGGGATCCACTGGTCACTCGCCGAAACCGGCGTGTTTTTTTCAGTCATGGGATTGATGATGGCGTTGGTGCAGGGTCCGGTGTTGAAGCGCGCAGCGAAAACCTGGTCCGATCGTATCCTCGTCCTCTGCGGCAGCCTCGCGCTGGCCGCCAGCTTTCCGTTTTTCGGTGCAGCCGATACCGCGACCATTTACGTCGGCACGGCCCTGCTCGCCCTCGGCAACGGCATCATGTGGCCTTCCTTGCTCTCGGTCCTGGCGAAGGCCGCCGACCGAAGCGTGCAGGGCACGGTTCAGGGCCTCGCCGGCGGTGTGGCCGCGGTGGCCAGCATCATCGGTTTGGTCGCGGGCGGATTGCTGTACAGCTTCCTCGGTCCTTACGTGTTCGTGATCTCCGCGGCGCTGACGCTGCTGACCTTCGTGCTGGCGTTCGCGATTCCCGCGACGGCGCGGAAATGACGCCAGACCTGTGGTCCTGTCGCTGATCCTGGCCGCTTCGCCGTAGCGGCTTCCTCTGCGCCGCCATCGCAGTAATGCCGGGAGTTGCCGGGACGGGCTGGGGAGCGCAAGCCACGGATCGAGGCGCGCAAGACTTGAGTGGGGCGGGCCCGCGGCGCGCTAAGGGCCCGGCTGCAGCGAGAGCTTGCCGAGCAGGGCGCCGACATCCGGCGTGCGATCGAGTGCCCACAGCGTCTGCAGCACGCCATCCGTCTGCTCCCGCGGCCAACGCCCGCCGATGTTGCCGCGAAACTTCCGCTCGGTGTCGGCACGGTTCATCGGACGTCCCGGGAAGCCCGGAACGTCGTCGACCTCGCGCGAAATGCGCCGCCCGTCGGCGAGGATTGCTGTCACGCGCGTCGGAACCGCCGCCCCGACGCGCGCGGTGAGCGCAGGATCCTCTTTCACCGTTATGTTGCGCATGAACGCGAGGATGCGCGGGTCGCGCAGCTTCTCCAGCGTGTAGCTGTCGTTGGTGATGTCGCCGTCGAACATCGCTCGCGCGGTGGTATAGGGCAGACTGTGATCGGCGGTCTCGCGCGTGTCGGGCGTCCACTTCTCGGGCTCGCTCCCGGCGCGCTGGTAGCCGCGCTTCGTCGTCGCGATTTCTACCGCAGCGATGCGATCGAGGGCGCCCGCCTCCCTCGCGACCTCGATCCCGGCAGCGATCGCGGTCTGCGCGTAAACGACGGCCGGGTAGGCCTTGATGCCGCACTGATGGATGCGGAACGGCACTCCGCGACGGCCGAAGGCGCCGACGTCGACCTGGGCGGGTCCGGAGATCTGCTTGAAGAAACCCGAATTCCCCTCGAAGATCGGCGCCGGTCCCGTCAACCCTTCCGCTGCCAGCAGCGCGGCAAAGACGCCGTTGCGGGCGGCGTTGGCGAAAGCGCAGCCCTTCCACATGCTTAGTTCACCGGCTCGTGTTTGCCGGAGGGCGGTATTAGCAACGCCGGCCAGTCCGAGCGCGTGAGTGGCTTTGGTGGCGTCGAGTTTCATCAGCTTGCAGGCTGCCAGGCACGAAGAAAGCGC
>DATDGA010000150.1:0-1895 GCA_036522335.1 Burkholderiales bacterium | reverse complement strand
GTGTCCGGGTCGGGCTCCATGCCGGTCGGGACGAGGAGCTTCTTCACTTCGTCGGTGCGCATGAGCTTGCCGATATCCCCGTTGAGCCTCGCGATGATTTCGCGCGGTGTGGCGGCCGGGGCAAGCATGCCGATCCACACGCGCGCCTCGTATCCCGGCACGCCCGCCTCGGCGATGGTCGGCACCTCGGGCATCTCGGGCGAGCGCTTCGCCGTGCTTACGCCGAGCGCCTTCAATCGTCCGGATTTCATGTGCGGAATCGCGATCGGCGTGCCGACGAAGCTCACCTTGACGATGCCCGACATCAGGTCCTGCTGCGCCGGCCCGCTGCCCTTGTACGGCACATGGTTGAGCTTGATGCCGGCCATGTACATGAAGAGCTCGGTGACCAGGTGCTGCGCGCCGCCGTTGCCGGAGCTGGCGAAATCGATCTTCCCCGGCTCTTTCTTCGCGAGCGCGATCAGCTCCTTCACCGAATTCACGCCGAGCGAGGGATGCACGACCAGGACGTAGGGCCCGGTGGCGATCCGGATCACGGGCGCGAAATCGGCAAGCGCGTCGTACGGCATGTTCCTGTACACGTGCGGCGCGATCACGAAAGGCGACGCCGAGAGCAGCAGCGTGTAACCGTCGGCCCTGGACTTGGCGACATAGTCGGTGCCGATGGTGCCGCCCGCACCGGCGCGGTTCTCGACGAAGAACTGCTGGCCGAGCGACTCGGAGAGCTTCTGGGCGATGATGCGTCCCGGCACGTCGGTGGTCCCACCCGGCGAGAGCGGGATCACGATGCGCACCGGGTGGGTCGGGTAATCTTGCGCCGCCGCGGAGGCGGCGAAGAGCGAGGCCGCAAGTGAAATCAAAAGTGCCCGCATGGGTCAACCGCTGTAGACGGGTTCCGGCTGCGAGAAGAACGAATGCAGGATGTGATACACGGTCAGGTAGTTCTTCTGCTGGAAGCTCGCGTGCGAAATGCCCGCCATGACCGAAAACTGCTTGTCGGGATTGGGCAGGCGCTTGAAGAATTCGATCAAGTCGTCGATGCCGGCGATCCCGTCCCATTGTCCGCGCATGACGAGAGTGGGCACCGTGATTTTCGCCGGATCGACGATCGGCAGCTTCGAGCACATATCGACGTAGGTGCCGGTCGGGACCGAATCGTCGAGCGCAACGATGGCATCGGCGAACGCTTCTATGGTCGCCTTGTCCGCCGTGCCGGGATGATCGCGCTCGAAGATGCTGTGCACGAAGGCGCGGTCGATCGGGCGGCGGTTCCTAGCCGAAAACTCGGGCAGTTTTTTCTTTCGCTCCGCGAGCGTCGGGCTGCCCTCGCCCGTCCACACGAAGGCATCGAGCGCAAGTCGCGCAACGCGTTCGGGATGCGCTTGAGCGAAGAGCGCGGCTCTCAATGCGCCCGAGGAAATGCCGTACACCAGCAGTTTCCCGGCTCCCGCAGTCCTGTGGATGTATTCGCTCCCCGCCGCAAGATCGTCGGCGCCGTTCGGAATGTCGCAGTTGATCGGGCGCGACTTGTCGGAGCGCCCGTAGCCCTCGTGATCCATGCACCAGCATTCGAAACCGCGCGCGGCGAACCAGTCCATCACCGAGGAATCCGGGCGTCCGGGAACCTTGAGGTCGAAGGTCGGTTGCGAAGCCATCGAGGAGCCGTGCACGAAAAGCACAGTGCCGCGTTTCTCTACCCCCGCCGCCGATGGCTTTTGCCAGAGAAAGAGCTGGACTTTTTCGTCGCTCTTGCCGCCCTTCGTAGTCCAGTGCCCTTTTCCCGAAACCACCGTGCGCGTGCCCGATGAGACCTGATTCACGTCGACTCCCCGGACAAAGGATGAATTTTAGCACCCGCAGTAGCCGCGATGCGCTCGCGGACACTCCGGTTTCCG
>DATDGA010000149.1:0-4416 GCA_036522335.1 Burkholderiales bacterium | reverse complement strand
GTTTCTTTTGATCTTGACCGTAGGTCTATTAATATTAATACTCCGGCCATGCCGGACGTGATGCGATTGCGCTTAATCGGCGGCTGCCTCATGGTCACCATCCCGCGACGCATGGCGCGCGAGTATGGCTTGACCTGGCGCCAATTCGTCTCTATCGAGCGCGGCAGCGCTCGCACCCTGACGTTGCACATTCTGGAGGTGCCCTACCATGATTCCCGCCGAGGAAACAACGCTCGCTCTCGACCTGATCGACGAGCCGGAAAACCCGAGCCGCGAGACGCTTGACGTCGAGCGCATCGGCGCGCTCGCGGACGACATTGCCGCGAACGGCTTGCTCCAACGGATCGGCGTGCGCGGGCCCAGCCCCGAGGGCCGCTACCGCGTGGCCTATGGCCATCGGCGCCTGTTGGCGCTCCGCACGCTGAATCACTCCCCCGTCCCGGTGAAATGCTGGCCGTGGCAGACCGACGACCGCATGCTCCGCATTTCGGAGAATAATATCCGCGAATCGCTGACCGCGATGGAAGAAGCCCGCGAAGTGGTCGGGCTGCTCAACACGGGCATCCCGCTCTCCGCGGTGGCGCGGCTCATGCGCCGCTCCGTCTCGTGGGTCGGCCAGCGGCGCGACCTCCTCGCGCTCCCGGCCGACGTCCAGGAAGCCATCGCGCGCGATGGCTTGCCGCTCGGCGTCGCCGTCGTGCTGGGCGACATTGACTTCGCGGAGTACCGCGCGTCACTCCTGGACGAAGCGCGCCGCGTCGGCGCGTCCGTCCAGACCGCGGAGCTCTGGCGGCAGCACTACCTCTCCGATCCCAAGCGCATCGCGGGCAATTATCAGACCGTCCAAAGTCTGATCGAAGCCCGCGAGACGTGGGTGATCCTGGCGCCGTGCGAAGCCTGCCGCCAACCCGTGAAGCTCGAAGAACTAGTGACCCTCCGCGTGGACCGCGAGTGCTTGGCGGCCATCCTCGCGCTGATCGAGCGCGAGGCGGCCGCCGCCGCCGAGACGTAGCCCGCCGCGCCAGAGTTATCCACAGACTTATCCACAGGGGCATTTCGCCCGAAACTACTCGCAACGTGGCGAGTAGTAAGGGCTGTGGATAACCCTGTGGATAACCTGTGGATAGACCTGTGGATAACTTTTCCTGGCACGCGTCGTGCCCTCGGCGCATAGGGATAGGGCAAGAACCGTGCCCCCCCCTGCACCCCCCAAAAGCAAGTCAAGAACACACCAAGAAGCAGGCGAGCGGCTTCGCCGGTCTTGCAAGGGCAAGCCCCGCGCCACCCGGGCGTGGCACGGGGCCTGCGCGTGTAGCTGTGCTTGGGGCCGCCTGGGGGGCTTCGCCCCCCGGCGCGGCAGCCCCCCCCCAGGAGACACCCGGAGGGTGAGGAAGGGCCGGGGATTGGACGTGCGACGGCCGGGCCGTCTCCTCGTGGACGGGCGCGAGAATCGGATCGCGCTCGGCGAAGAAACGGCCCCGTGGATTTTACGCGGGCGCCGACAAGTCGCGGAGCGTGGCCTCGATGCCGGCGCGGTCATAGTCCGCGTCGATGGCCGTGACGAGACGATGCTCCACGCGGGCCTCGGCTAGCAACGCGCAGGTGAGGGCTTTTGCTTCGGGCCCACAGTCGAGGGCGCGGCGCGCGGACTCATCACGGAGCGCGAGTGAGACTTGATAAAGCTCCTCCACGGAGAGGCCGTGCATCACGAAGCGGATATTCCGGATGAATCGGGCGGTGCGGTCAGTCATGGGGTGTACCTCCTGGCTGGATCAAGTTGCAATAGACGGGCCACGCGGCGCGCGAGGATTCGCCGGTCCGCGGTGGCAATGTAGTCGGCCCGCTCGTCAGGCAGGGAACGCTTGACGTCCGGGAACAGAATTCCGAACACGGCTTGCCGCCAGAGCACCCAGCCGAGCGTGCGCCATGCGCAGGAGTGTTTCCGTGGGCGCTTGCGCGCGCGGCGAATCACGGGGCCTCGCGCGCGATGGTGGGCTCCATCGGGTAAACGCGATACACGCGCTCGCGCGGGACGGCTACGTCCCGGATGGCCGCGGCGGCTTTCTCCCCCGCGTCCTGCAAGTCGGCCGCGTTGACCTCGATGGTGACGATGCACCGGAGCTGCGGGATGGCCCACGCCAGCTTGACAATCACCGGCGCGTCTCCCGGAGCAGGAACGCGGAGAAGCTCTGGACGTCCGGCCAGCAGTAGCGCTCCTCGCCGCGGCGGTAGATCACCTGGACGTCGTTGCGGCCGACCTTCAGGGTTTCGGCGCTGTCGCCCGTGAGGAGCTTGATAGCGCGGAGCACGGACTTCGCCTGGACGTTCGTCATGGCACGCGGACCTCCCGGACCGCTGGGGTGAACATGGTGCACACCCCGCGCCAAGCGCAAGGGCCTGATTCCACGGGTCTTGCTGGGACCCGGTAAGAAAGGCTTGACATGATCTGCATACCACGCGCAGCATCCTGGGCAACCTAGACCCCTATCCAGGAGGCGAGCATGCCGCGCATCGTGGTCCCCGACGTGACGAAGGTCTCGAAGAAGTGGGCCAACCGCTCGGCAGGCGCCTCGGGCGACTACTCGGACGGCGTGCAGTCCACGGCGAAGGACTGGCAGGGCTCGGCGGTGGCCGGCGGCCAGAACTACCGGACCGCCGTGACGGCCGCCGCGGCGGCCGGGCGTTTCGAGAAGGGCGTCGCCCGCGTCGGCACGGCGAAGTGGCGCAGCAACACGCTCTCGAAGGGCCCGGGCCGCTACTCGCAAGGCGTCCAAGTGGCCGAGGGCGATTTCAGCACGGCCATGGCCCCCGTGCTCCAGACCATCGGCAGCATCGACCTCCCGGCCCGCCTCCCGACCGGCAGCGACGGCAATATCCAGCGCGTCGCGGCCATCGCGAAGGGCCTCCGGCAGATGAAGGTCGGCAAGTAGCCGCCCGCCACCAGGACAGGAGACGACACCATGGCGCGCTTCCTCCACAGCATCGCCAAGCCGCTTACCGCGTTCGTGGCGGGGTCATTCCCCACGACCGATCTGCCGGTGAACCCGTTGTCGCTGGTGTTCCTGAATCTTGAAATCACGCGCGCCAACCCCGCGGCGGGCGCGGTGTACAAGGCGGTTGACGATCTGCTCGACAACGTGACGAGCGTGGTCATCAAGCACAAGGGCGAGAACATCATCGCGGGGTCGCTCAAAGACCTCCTCGTGGTGAACATGGTGACCCACCAGGGCCGCATCGGGTGGTCGAATCTCACCGACGTGTCCGGCGCCATCTCACGCTTCACCATCCCGCTCGGCTTCGGCCGGAAGCGGTACGATCCGCTGGAGTGCTTCCCGGCCACGTCGCGCGGGAATCTGACCTTCGACTGCGTGCGGGCCGCGAACCCCGCGAGCTTTACCGCGCTCTCGCTCTCGCTCGAAACGGTCGAACTGATCGAGGCGCAACCCGAGCGGTATCTGAAATACACGCCGAACTCGCAGACGGCCGTGGTGGGGACGTTCGACCAGGCGCTGCCCATCGGCAACAAGTACGCGCGGCTGGTGTTCTTCGATACCGGCCTCCAAACCCTGACCACGGGCGTCTCGTCGTGGGGGCAGGTGAAGCTCCTGAAAGACAACGTGGAGCAGTACTACCCGCTCTCCGACGCGCAGACGCTCGCCGGCATGCTCAACTCGCAACTCTGGAGTGACGGCGTGTTTCCGGGCCACCGGCACCAGACGGTGACGGCGGTCGCCGCGGGCGTGTTCGCGGACGAAGCCGACGAGGCCGCGTCCAAGGCATTCCGCGGGTACTTTCAGATGGATTTCGACCCGAACCGCGACGAGATGTACCTGATGGACACGGCGGGCGCCGCGGATATCAAGCTCCGCGCGCTCGGCACCAGCGCGACGGCGGTCCGCGTGACCCCCGTCGAAATCGTCACGGTCAAGAAGTAAGCGTGAGTGGGGCGCGTCTCAGCCCGGAAGCGCGCGAACACGAGGCGTCGGCGGTTCGCGCGCTCGTCCGGGCGGCGATGCAGGAAGAGCGCGCGGCCGCGGGGCCTACGCTGGACGGGGAACTCTGGCAGGTCATCGAGCGCGTGCTCGTGAACGTGTTCGTGCAACTCCTGACGCGGTAAGCGGAGCGCGCCATGACGTGGGACCATCGCTACGAAGTGCCGCCGCATGGCGACACCGCCCGGGCCCGGCCGGGCGGCGCCCCGGGGAATATGCAGCAGTCGCCGGTGGCCGACCTCGCCAACTATCCCGGCCCGCGCGACGGGCGCGACCCCGGCGCGGGCGTGGTCCCGGGCCGCTTCCCCCGCTCGCAAAGCAAGACGCTGACCCTCGCGGCGGTGGCGACGGTGCAAGAAGTCGTGCGGTTTAGTGGGCGCCCGGACCGGATTGACCTGCATAGCTCCGCGGCGGGCGTGACCTT
>DATDGA010000148.1:0-6256 GCA_036522335.1 Burkholderiales bacterium | reverse complement strand
CCGTCGATGTCGTAGTGTTATCACCTCCGCAATCGGGCAGCGCGAGTGCGCCCGCAAGCAGAAGAGCTGCAGTGGCGATTCGGCCGAGCTTTTTCATGACTCCTCCCGCAAGAACCGGTTACAGGGGAAAACCCCTATGCTCCCTTAGATCGGAGCGTCTTTCAGTTAGCTAGTGCACAGATGCACAGCTAACCCATTACCTTTTTATACCCAAGGAGATAGATAATAATATTAATTTTGTAATTTGACTAGCGCCTGTATATTATTGGTTATTAATAGAAGAGATTCTTGGGCTGGCTAGTTCATGCGGCGGCTTACATTCAGCGCTTGTGCGGGTTTGCACACCCTAGGGTGCCCAGCCCGGGGGCCCGCGACGCCGGAAGCGCTCAGGCCGTGTGGATCGAGCGGCTGTCTTCAGGGGCTTCGCCCCGCTCGGTCATGCCGTAGTCGCGGATGACCCCTGCCACGCGCAAGCGGTAATCGGCGAACACTCCCGAGCGTCCGCACGCCTGGGCTTTCCGGTGGCTCGAGAGGTTGCGCCAGCGGCGCACCGCCTCGTCGTCGCGCCAGAAGGACAGCGACAGGATCTTGTTCTCGTCGGAAAGGCTCGCGAAGCGCTCGATCGAGATGAATCCGTCGAGCCGCTCCAGCTCGGGGCGCAACTGCGCTGCGAGATCCAGATACTCTTGCTTTCTCCCCGCAGCCGGGACAACTTCGAAAATCACGGCAATCATGTTGCCCCCGATCAGTTTTGTCCGCCCCCGAACTCGGCGCGCATGATCTTGGCGCCTTCGACCATGGCTTTCATTTTCCAGAATGCCACTTCGCGCGGCAGATATTTCATGCCGCAGTCAGGCGCGACAATGATGTCCGCGGCGCTCGCGTAAGGCAGCGCACGGCGGATGCGCGCGGCAACTTTCTCCGGCGTTTCCACCGTCGTGTCGTTCAGGTCGATCACGCCGAGAATGATTTTCTTGCCTGGCAGCGCCTTCAGGATCGAACAGTCGAGACTGGACTGCGCCGTTTCGATCGAGACCTGGTGGCAGTCGCAGGCGGCAAGCTCGCCGAGGAACGAATAGCCCGACGGGCGTACGTGGATCACAGCAGCGTAACCGAAGCAGATGTGCACCGCCGTCGTGCCGGCGATCCCGTAGAGCGCGCGGTTTAGCGCGCGCAAGCCGTACTGGCGCGCCTTCTCCGGCCGCGCCTGCATGTACGGCTCGTCGATCTGCACAATGTCGGCGCCGTTTGCGAAAAGGTCCCGGATCTCCTCGTTCACTGCGGCGGCGTAGTCCATCCCCGCCTCTTCCTCGGATTCGTAGTAGTCGTTTTGCGCCTGCTGGCTCATGGTGAAGGGACCCGGCACCGTCATCTTGATCTGCTTCCTTGTGTGGGCGCGCAGGTATTTCAAATCTTCGACTTCGATCGCATGTTTGCGGCGTATCTTGCCGACGATGCGCGGCACGGGGTTCGGGCGGCCGGAGCGGTCGAGCGCCGTGCCCGGATTATCGATGTCGACACCTTCGAGCGCCGTGGCGAAGCGGTTGGAGTAGCTCTCGCGGCGAATCTCGCCGTCGGTGATGATGTCCAGGCCCGCTTCCTCCTGGGCGCGTATCGCGAGCAGTGTCGCGTCCTCCTGCGCCTCGGCGAGGAAGGGCTCCGGGATGCGCCACAACTCCTTTGCGCGCACCCGGGGCGGAAAGCGCCCGGCGAGTTTCTTGCGGTCGATCAGCCACTCGGGCTGAGGATAGCTGCCAACGAGCGTGGTCGGGAAAAGCACGTGTTCTCCTGTGGCCAGGGCTTGAGGCACGCCGATCGAGAGCGAGCGATTTATCCGCGATTATTCGTAGCGGATCCGGGTTGTTTCAGGGCTTCAAACCCTGAAACAGCTTCTCACGTCCAAGCTTGATTCCGGACTTCCCTTCGTACATGAAAATGTCCGCAGTGGCG
Organism: Burkholderiales bacterium; assembly: GCA_036522335.1. Classification (GTDB taxonomy): domain Bacteria; phylum Pseudomonadota; class Gammaproteobacteria; order Burkholderiales; family SG8-39; genus VBDM01. The sequence goes on along the minus strand of DATDGA010000148.1, from coordinate 4,306 downwards.
AAGGTATCGTTGAAGTTCTCGGGAATGAAGGATCCTGTGCCGACTACATCGAGCGGCGCCCGGCTGTTTGCGAACATCTTGCACTTGAACAGGTTGAAGCCCGAGGAGCCGACGATCCTGCAGGCGTTGAAGCTGTTCGCATCGAGCGTCTGCCTTAGCTGGATCACCGCGGCGACCGAAACGCCGGTGCCGAACAGGACCTTACGCACGCGGTCCTTCACGATGTTGAGGCTGTCGGCATCGAAGGCCTCCTCGCCCATGACATAGCGCACCGCTTCGTACTCATTGGGCACGTGCAGCCAGTTTCCCACGATCTCGGTGGATTTTTCGTAGTCGAGGCCTTCGGCGTAACGCTCGCCGTGCGTGTCGATGCGAAGGGCGAGCTGGCGTGCGCCGCTCTCGTCCCTGGGTAGGGTGTCCCGGTACCACCAACGGCACACTTCGAGCGCGTCCGAATACTCGCGGCCGTAGTAATCGATGAGCACCGTGAGATTCTCGCTGGGGTGCGTTTCCACATACATCTGTGCGGCGCGCAGTGTCGATCCGGCGTAGCCGACGATGCCGTGCGGCATCGTGCCGATGCCTTTTTCCTGGCCGTAAAAGTGCGCGGTCAGGTCCTGCGAAGAGCCGACGAAGCCGATAGCGCCGTTCAATTTCGCCATCCGGTTGCCCACCGACGCACCGTAGGCCGCGAGAAGCGACAGGTCGTCTCCGGGCGAATGGCGCGCGTGCATGTCGATGAAAGCGACCTTCTTCAGGTTCATCGCCATCTTGTAGGCGTTGTAAGCGGTGACGCAGGCGACGCCGACGCGCTGCAAGATCAGCGTTTCGAGCTCCGCCAGTGCTGCGAACGAGCCGGTGTACGTGAATAGCGCCTTCTGATCCGGAACGAACGCGCCCTCTTCATACAGGCGCGTGATGCGCAGCGGCTCGGCCGCATTGTCCTTCGGAGCGGCGTAGTAGGTGCGCAGCACGTCGATCGCGGGATTGACCGCGCAAATCACTCCGCGGCGCAGGAACACGCCGTAGGTGACGGTGCGGTCGCCGAAGCGCTCGACGATCTGCCGCGTTTTGGTGAAGTACTTGTCCGTGCGGCGCTTGAGGTATTCGAGCTTCTCGGCCGGCAGCAATTCGACGGGTTTGTTCATGGGGAAGGCTCCGGCGGACGGCGCCCGCGGTCGGGAATACCTGAATTCTAGCAGGGGAAGGGGCGGCATTCTGGCGCGGCGCTCCGGTCCGTGCTAGTTTTGCGTATGCGCAGGAACCATGTGGCCGCCGTCGTCGCTGCCATCGTCGTATCCGGATGCGCGGCTGCGGCCGCCGCCCCGATCAGCAGCGCCATATTCGTCGGCATCATGGCGAACGACGCGGCGCAGTACTACAGCGTGGGGCCGGACGGCAAGACCCAGGTCCGCGCGCCCGAGCCCGATCCCACGCGCAAGATCAACGAACAGGACTGCACCAAGCCCGTTGATTTCAGCGCCGGCAATCTGCGCTGCAAATAGCCGGATAAATCAGGGAGCACAGGACGTGATTCATTTTGTCGTGCATGACGAGGGAGACTCCGTCGGCGTCGTCGTCGTGGAAGGCGTGAAGGCCGGCCAGGAACTGACCGGCTGGATCATGGATCAGGACAGGGAGATTACGGTCCGCGCGCAGAACGACATCCCCATCGGGCACAAGCTGGCGATACGCGAACTCAAGGGGAGCGACACCGTGATCAAATACGGCGTGGATATCGGTCGCAGCATCGCGCCGATCAGAGTGGGCGAGCACGCCCACGTCCACAACATCAAGACCAAGCGCTGGTAGACAGGACGCGTATGGCGATCGACCTCAAGAACGCGACTTTCCGGGGCTACCCGCGCGAGAACGGCCGCGTCGGCGTGCGCAATCATGTCGTGATCCTGCCGGTGGACGATCTCTCCAACGCCGCCTGTGAAGCGGTGGCGAACAACATCAAGGGAACGCTCGCAATCCCGCATCCCTACGGGCGGCTGCAGTTCGGCGCGGACCTCGAGCTGCATTTCAAGACTCTGATCGGCACCGGCTCGAATCCCAACGTCGCAGCGGTGGTAGTGATCGGCATCGAGGATAGCTGGGCGAAGCGGGTCGCCGACGGCATCGCCACTACGGGGAAACCCGTTTCCTTCTTCGGCATCGAAAGCCACGGCGACATGGAAACCATCCGCCGCGTTTCCAAGGCCGCAAAGGACTACATGCAGTGGGCTTCGGAGCTGGGCCGTGAAGAACGGCCGCTGAAGGATCTGTGGGTATCGACCAAGTGCGGCGAATCAGACACGACCTCAGGTATCGGCGCGAACCCCTGCGTGGGAAGTGCCTTCGACAAGCTCTACACGCACGGCGTGACGCTCGTTTTCGGCGAAACAACCGAGCTCACCGGCGGCGAGCAGCTGGTTGCGGCGCGTTGCAGGACGCCCGAGGTGCGTGACAGGTTCATGTTCATGTTCAACCGCTATCAGGAGGTGGTGAACCGCCACAAGACAAGCGACCTCATGGATTCGCAACCGACCAAGGGCAACATCGCGGGAGGCCTCACAACAATCGAGGAGAAAGCCCTCGGCAACATTCAGAAGATCGGAAAGAAGTGCATGGTGGACGGCGTGCTCGACAAGGCCGAGGTTCCGAGCGGACCGGGACTGTGGTTCATGGATTCGTCCTCCGCCGCCGCGGAGATGGTGACCCTGTGCGCGGCGAGCGGCTACGTGGTGCACTTCTTTCCCACCGGCCAGTGCAACGTGATCGGCAATCCGGTCCTGCCCGTGATCAAGATCTGCGCCAATCCGCGCACGGTGCGCCTCATGTCCGAGCACATAGACGTCGATGTCTCGGGCATCACGCGACGCGAGATCAATATGGACCAGGCGGGCGACAAGCTTCTTGAAATGATGTTCCGCACGGCGAACGGCCGGCTCACCGCCGCGGAGGCGCTCGGGCATCGCGAGTTCGTCCTCACCCGCCTCTACGAGAGCGCTTGAACGCGCTCTGCGCGGCGTTTTAAGACGGTGTCCCGCGGATGACGAAGACTCAAAGGATCCTGCTGTGCGTGCTGACACTGGGCGCCCTGCAGGCGTTCGCTGCCGAGGTGGCGGATGTCAAGGTGGAGGAACGCGTCAAGCTGGGACCGAAGGAGTTGCTGCTGAACGGCGCGGGGCTGCGCACCAAGGCCTTTTTCAAGGTCTACGTGGCCGGCCTCTATCTCGCGGACAAGAAGACCAGCGCCGCCGAGGTGCTCGCGCTGCCCGGGGCGAAGCGCGTCAGCATGCGAATGATGCGCCGCCTCAGCGCGAAGCAGTTGACCGACGCGCTCGACGAAGGCATTCGCGACAACACGTCGCCTGCCGAGCATGGCGCTCTGAAGGACCGTCTGGTCGAGCTCTCAGCCATCATGAACTCGATCCAGTGGGCGAAGGAGGGCGACGTCATCTCGCTCGACTGGCTGCCGGAATCGGGCACGCGCGTGGTTTTGAACGGCGAGGCCAGGGGCAAGACGATCGCAGGCGAGGATTTCTACCACGCGCTGCTCAGGATCTGGCTCGGCGACAATCCCGTGTCCGGCAGCCTGAAGAAAGCCTTGCTCGGGCAAGGAGGATGACGTGTTCATCGGGCACTTCGCCGTAGCTTTCGCCGCGAAAAGAGTCGCTCCCAAGGTGTCGCTGGGCACGCTGGTACTTGCCGCGGCGTTTCTCGACGTGGTGTGGCCGGTGCTCGTGCTGCTCGGCATCGAGCGCTTCCGCATCGTGTCGGGTTTCACCGCGATCAACCCCTTCGACTTCGTCTACTACCCCTGGTCTCACAGCCTGCTGATGAGTCTGGTGTGGGCCCTGCTATTCGCATGCCTCTATCTTTGGGCCAAGGGTGATCGCGCTGGAGCGGCGTGGGTGGGGATCACCGTCGCCAGCCATTGGGCGCTCGATTTCGTGAGCCACGTCCCCGACATGCCGTTCTATCCCGGCGGCGGCGAGCGTTTCGGCCTGGGGTTATGGCGGTCCCTGCCCGCCACGTTCGCGATCGAGGGGCTGATGTTTGCGGTAGGGATCGCGCTCTACCTGCGGTCCACGAGCAGCAAGGACCGCATCGGAACGATCGCATGGTGGGCGATGATCGGCCTGCTGCTCGCGCTTTACGTTCCGGGACCGTGGTCGCCACCGCCGCCGAGCGAGAACGCCGTGGCGGTCCTGGGAATCATTGCACTGGCGATATTCGGTCCTTGGGCCTACTGGATTGACCAGCATCGCGTGTCGTCGAACTGACCGGCTTGGGTCGCTGCGCTCCGTTTGTGACC
>DATDGA010000147.1:0-4320 GCA_036522335.1 Burkholderiales bacterium | reverse complement strand
GATCCGAAAAGCGCTTGCTCTTGTAGATCGCGGCCTTCCTCGCCTTCGCCGCGATGCCCGGCGTGGCGATCTGATAGTCGATTCGCCATCCGACATTTTTCGCCCAGGCCTGGCCGCGATTCGACCACCAGGTGTACCGCTCCGGGCGCGGATCCACGCGGCGGAACACATCGACCCAGCCGACCCGGTCGAAGGCCTGCGTGAGCCAGTCGCGCTCCTCCGGGAGAAAACCGGAGTTCTTCCGGTTCGAGCGCCAGTTCTTTAGGTCGATCTCGTTGTGGGCGATATTCCAGTCCCCGCAAATGACGAACTCGCGGCCGCTCGCCTTGAGTCCCTTGAGCACCGGCATGAATTCTTCGAGGAAGCGGAATTTCGCTCGTTGCCTTTCCTCCGAGCTCGACCCGGAAGGCAGGTAGACCGATACCACGGAAAGCCGGCCGAAATCTGCGCGGATAAACCTCCCCTCGGGATCGAACTCGCGGCTGCCGAAACCGCAGGACACGCTCTCGGGCTTCGTCCGGGAGTACAGCGCGACACCGCTGTATCCCTTCTTGGTCGAGCAACAGTGATAGTGGCCGTGGAATCCCTTGGGGACGAGGGCCAGGTCGGCGAGGTCGGCTTCCTGCGCCTTGACTTCCTGCAGGCACACCACGTCGGCGCGCTGGCGCGCGAGCCACCGCGGAAAGCCTTTCGAGAGCGCCGAGCGGATGCCGTTGAGGTTGACGGTGATAATGCGTAACATCTCGCGAATTCTCTCCGAAAAAGTGCGCGTGACAGACTTCCGCAACGACTTCATTGCATTCTGCATCGAGCAGAAGGTGCTGAAGTTCGGCCGGTTCGTCACCAAGTCGGGGCGTACGACGCCCTATTTTTTCAACGCCGGCTTGTTCAATACCGGGGCCGCGCTCGAGCGTCTGGCGCAATTCTACGCAAAAGCGATCCTCGCCTCCGGCGTTCAGTTCGACATGCTGTTCGGCCCCGCTTACAAGGGCATCTTGCTTGCCGCGAGCACCGCGGTGGCTCTCGCGCGTGAAGGCCGCAATGTGCCATTCGCCTTCAATCGCAAGGAAGCGAAAGATCACGGTGAAGGCGGCGATCTCATCGGCGCTCCGCTTGCGGGCCGGGTGCTGATCGTGGATGATGTGCTGACGGCCGGCACCGCGGTGCGGGAGGCGCTCGACATCATCGAAGGTCACGGCGCGCGCGGGGCAGGCGTGGTCATATCGCTCGACCGGATGGAGCGAGGCCAGGGAGATCTGTCGGCCATCGGTGACATCGAGAAGCGTCACGGCATTCCGGTCATCTCCATAGCGAGCCTGGACGACCTGATGGGCTGGCTCAAGGACCACGCGGAATTCCGGCAGAATCTCAAGGCGATCGCAGAGTACAGGGAGCTTTATGGGGTCGTTGACCAAACGTAGCCGGCTTGCAGGGTTTCTGTGCCTGACCGTCCTCGCGGCCGCACCGGCGGTGGCGCAGCAGCGCGTGTACAAGTGCATCGATGCGAAGGGGAAGACCTACTACACGCAGGTTCCTCCTCCCGAATGCCTCGGCCGCGACACCGAGGAGCTGGACAAATCGGGGATGATGATACGCAAGAACCCCGGCCAGACCGTCCTCACTCCGGAGCAGCTGCAGGCGCGCGAGGCCGAGCGCAAGAAGAAGATCGAGGACGAAGACAAAGCCAAGGAGGAGCGCCGCAAGAACCTGGCGCTTCTCAACACCTATCCCAGCGAGAAGGACATCGAGGACGCGCGCACTCGCGCGCTCAAGGAAGCGCAGACCGCGATCGAGGACACGGAAAAGCGCATCGCCGGAGCGAAGCAGCGCCACAAGGACCTCGAAGCGGAAAAAGAGTTCTACGTCAAGAAACCGATGCCCTTGAAGCTCAAGCAGGAAATCACCAACAACGAACTTGAGATCAAGAGCCAGACCGAGCTGCTCGATGCGAAGAAAAAAGAAATCAGCACGATCAACGCGAAATACGACGAAGACAAGCGCCGCTACATCGAACTGACCACCGGGGCCGCGGCCACCGCTCAGAAGAAGTAACCGCCGGCGGTTAGCCGGCGAGCTTGCGCTTCAGGATCTCGTTCACCTGCGCCGGATTGGCCTTGCCTTGGGTCGCTTTCATCACCTGACCGACAAGGGAGTTGAACGCCTTCTCCTTGCCCGCGCGGTAGTCTTCGACCTGTTTGGCGTTTGCGCCGAGGACTTGGTCGACGATTTTTTCGATCGCGCTGACGTCGCTAAGCTGTCTCAGGCCGCGTTTCTCGATGATTTCGTCGGCTGTGCCTTCTCCTCTTGCCATCGCGTGCAAGACCTCTTTCGCGGCATTTGCGGAGATTGTTCCGTCATGTATGCGATTCAACAATTTCGCAAACGCTTTCTGTTCTATGATGATTTTCGAAAAATCGACTCCGCGTTCGTTTAGAAGTGCCGAAAGCTCGCCATTTACCCAGTTCGCGACTGTCTTTGGGGAAGGACCCTTGAGCAATTTGTGCGTAACTTCGAAGTATTCAGACTTTTCTCGAGTTTCGGTTAGAAGATTCGCGTCGTAGGCTGATAGTCCATACTCGCGCTGATAGCGCTCGCGCTTCGCCTGCGGCAGTTCAGGCAACGCGTTTCTTACGCCGCCCAGCCACTCTTCGCTCACCTCCAGAGGTGGCAGATCCGGATCGGGAAAGTAGCGGTAGTCGTGCGCCTCCTCCTTGGAGCGCATCGAGCGCGTCTCGTTCTTGTCCGGATCGTAGAGCCGCGTCTGCTGCACGATCTTCCCACCGTTATCGAGGATCTCGATCTGGCGTTTCGCTTCGTACTCGATCGCCTGCTCGAGGAACCGGAAGGAGTTGAGGTTCTTGATCTCGCAGCGGGTCCCGAGCGGCGTGCCGGGCCGCCGCACCGAGACATTGGCGTCGCAACGGAACGAGCCTTCCTGCATATTGCCGTCGCAAATGCCGATCCAGCGCACCAGCGAATGCAGCGTCTTCGCGTACGCGACCGCTTCTTCAGCAGAGCGCATCTCGGGCTCGGAGACGATTTCGAGCAACGGCACACCTGCCCGGTTGAGGTCGATGCCAGTCATCCCGCGAAAGTCTTCGTGCAGCGACTTTCCGGTGTCCTCTTCGAGGTGCGCGCGCGTCAGACGAATCGCTTTCTCCCCGCTCTTCGTTAGGATGCGGATCTCTCCCCCTTTTACAATCGGCAATTCGTACTGGCTGATCTGATAGCCCTTGGGCAGATCCGGGTAGAAATAGTTTTTCCGCGCGAAGACCGAACGGCGATTGATCACCTTTTCTCCGCCGATGGCTAGCCCGAAGCGGATCGCGCGCTCCACCGCGCCGCGGTTGACGACCGGCAGCACGCCGGGCAGCGCGATGTCCACCGCGTTCGCCTGGGTATTGGGCGGCGCGCCGAACGCGGTCGATCCTCCCGAGAACATTTTCGATTGGGTCGAGAGCTGCGCGTGCGTCTCCAGGCCGATGACGATTTCCCAGTTCATAGGTGGATCCCGGCGGGCTCGCGCGTGTGCCAGTCCGTCGCCTTCTGGTACTGATGGGCGGCGTTCAGCATCTTTGCTTCGGAGAAGTAGTTCCCGACGATGTGCAGGCCTACCGGAAGGCCGCCGGCTCCGAATCCGCAGGGGATCGACATGCCCGGGAGCCCCGCGAGGTTGGCGGGAATGGTGTAGATGTCGTTCAGGTACATCTGCACCGGATCGGCGGCCTTGGCGCCGATCTTGAAAGCCACCGTCGGCGAGGTCGGGCCGATCACCACGTCGCATTGCTTGAACGCCTCGACGAAATCGTTTGCGATCAGCCGCCGGATTTTCTGCGCCTTGAGGTAGTAGGCGTCGTAGTAGCCGTGCGAGAGCACGTAGGTCCCGATGAGGATGCGGCGCCTCACCTCGGCGCCGAAACCCTCGGCGCGCGTGCGCCGATACATGTCGGCGAGGTCGCGGTACTCCTTCGCGCGATGGCCGTAGCGCACGCCGTCGAAGCGCGACAGGTTGGACGAGGCCTCGGCGGGTGCGATGACGTAGTACGCCGGCACCGAGAGGCCGCTGTTCGGCAGGCCGATCGGGACGCGCTTCGCGCCGAGCTTCTCGAACTGCTCGAGTGCAGCCTCCACCGCTTTGCTGACGTCGGCGGCGAGTCCTTCGCCGAAATGTTCCTTCGGCACGCCGATCTTAAGGCCCGCGAGCGGTTTCTCGAGATCGCGGACGTAGTCCTCAGGAGCGCGCTCGACCGAAGTCGAATCCTTCGGATCGAATCCCGCCATCACGTTGAGAAGGAGTGCAAGGTCCTCCGCGCTTTTCGC